>JAUWWH010000198.1 GCA_030617005.1 Candidatus Bathyarchaeota archaeon
AAACAGAAACAGCCTGTACGTTATTATTAAATGGGATAAAAAATGACGGTTGAAATTCATGGGTTTTGTGAACCACGATTTGAAAAATTGAAAGAAACTTTTCATCAAAATTTTAAAGATGGATTAAAAGTCGGTTCTTCTTATGCACTTACTGTTAATGGTAAATACGTAGTTGATATTTGGGCGGGTTATAAGGATGCTGCAAAAACAATGCCATGGGAAAAAGACACAATAGTTAACGTTTATTCAAGCACTAAAATAATGAGCAACCTTTGCATCCATATTCTCGTAGATAGAGGACTCATCGATGTTGAACAACCCGTAGCGAAGTATTGGCCTGAGTTTGCTCAGAATGGAAAAGAAAATCTACCGGTAAAGTATCTCCTGAGCCATACTTCAGGTCTCCCTGGTTGGGACACTCCAATCACTTTGGAAGATTTATATGATTGGGATAAAGTCACTGGATTACTTGCCGCTCAGAAACCTTGGTGGGAACCCGGTACGGTAAGTGGGTATCATGTATTTACGCAAGGTTATTTATTGGGAGAGCTTGTCCGTCGCACTACTGGAAAATCACCTGGAACTTTCTTCAGGGAAGAAGTAACTGAACCTTCTGGAGCTGATTTTCATATAGGTCTTCCAGAAGAATATGATAATAGAGTAGCGCCACTCATTCCTTCCGAGATGCTGGAGGGTGTTGATATACCTCTTGATCCGACGTCTATAGTTATGAAAGTATTTACCAATCCAATTCTGGATCCTACACTTTCATTTATTAAATCTCGTGGATGGCTGGGAGCCGAGATTCCTTCTGCTAATGGTCAAGGAAATGCCCGTTCTATGGCTCGTGTTGGAAGTATTGTAGCGTGTGGTGGAAGTCTGGATGGGAAGAGGTTTCTTTCCGCTGGAACTATCGAGAAAGCAATAAAGGAACAGATATACGGGATGGACTTAGTGATAGGGTCTGCTCGTTGGGGTTTAGGTTGGGCTCTTCCATCCAAAGAAGAACCTATTACTCCAAATTGGGAAACTAGGAGAGCATGTACGTGGGGAGGTGCTGGGGGGTCGGCTCTATTGATGGATCTGGATGCTAAGTTGTGTAGTACTTATGCAATGAATAAAATGGGAGCACCTCTCCCTCCCTGGAGAGATCCCAGAACCTGGAAACTGAGCCAGGTTTTATATGATTGTTTAGGGGAGGATGTGGACTAGGAGCGTTAGGATTTTTTGGAATTTAATATAAAATCACATATTTAATTTTTTTATTCAAAAAGATAAACGTCAACTTTTTTCTCTTCATCTATCAGTTTAGACTATTTTTTAACTGTAAATATTGCTTATTCTGGATAGACTGTCTCTGGGAGTCAACTACGTCGAGGTAGATGAAGAGCTAACAGAAGAAGTTGCTGTTCGTTGGGTAGACCGGAGGCTTTTTCAGGCTTGGCGGATCCATATTCTCCAGGATGGGGCTCAGCTCCTGTTTGAAGATGTCGATTAAATCCTTCAGCAGGATGACCTGTCTTTTCATCAGTTAAAGAAAGGGCATAGACCAATAAAACAAAGATTAATTATTCATCAATCTCTAGCTAGCTTATTTCTTTATAATTTACATGCCTTTGTATTCAATGTTATCTATAATATCTGAAATAGGTATATAGAAAGTATTAAAAACTATTAAATCAATAATCTAAAAGGAAGCAGGGATAATGATTATGGGAAGAAGTAGAGAAGATGAATGTTTCGGGATTCCTCGCGGTGGCGCAATCTTTGGATTATTCATAGGCATAATAGTCATCATAGTCGGACTTCAGCAAGTTTTTGGGTGGCAAATCGATGTTGGACCCTTCATAACTATCATCGTTGGGTTACTTTTTGTTGTAGGTGCCATCTATAAACTCGTTAGCAGAGGAAGCTAACCAACCTTATCTAGCTTTTTTTTCAGTTCTTGACTTGGTTGCAGGTGAGATTTCAATAATTAAGAAACACTATGAACGTTTGATCTAAGAAGTTTAATTGGACAAATAACTAATTAAGATATCATAAACCGTTTTTCGGATAGTATGTGTAATGAGAATTCTTTTTGTGGAACCGCCTAGAGAGTTTTGGTTTGTTATGGGGGAGTATCTTCCCCCACCTTTTGGTATTATCCAGCTTGCAGCTTTCCTTGAGCAGGAGATTAAAGATATTGAGATAGAGATATTGGATTGCACACCTCGGCAACTTTCTTGGAGAGATATTGAAAAAAAGATTGAAACATTCAATCCTGATATTGTGGCTGCGAGTGCATTTGCATCATGCACTGTCTACTCGGTCGTGAGAACCCTTGAAATTGCCAAAAAAGTGAACCTTGATATTCTTACCATTACAGGAAGGCAACACTTCAGTGCGACAGTTCAGGAAAGCCTAGAAAAGTATCCTGAAATAGACATTATTGTTCGGGGAGAAGGAGAAGAGACTCTAACAGAATTGGTAAATAACTTAACTAAAAGATCAAACTTTTCTAAAATCCGTGGAATGTCCTTCAGATATAAGGGAAAAATCATACATAATAAACCTAGACCATTAATCAAAGATTTAAGTATCCTCCCATATCCTGGATATCACTTTGTTAAAGATCTTGTCTATAAATACCATTTCGCTGCCATGGCAGGTTATGATACCCCCTATGCACTTATCGAGGGAGCGAGAGGATGTTCTCACAAATGTACCTTTTGCACTCAATGGAGACATTGGGGTGGAGTTTGTAGACTAAAAAATCCTAAAAGAATCGTTGATGAGATAGAGTTCTGTTACAATAATTATGGTAGCAGGTTCATTTGGTTAACAGATGATAATTTCGGCTCAGGTCTTAGAGCAAACAACCTAGCTGATGAACTCTTAAGACGCGAAATTGGAGATGATCTGATGCTTTTCTTTCAATGGAGATGTGACGATGTAATTAATAACGAAAAAGTGTTGCCGAAATTGAGAAAGGCAGGTCTTTACTGGGTGATGATGGGTGTGGAGAGTCCCAATGCAAGTACCCTGGAGAGGTTCAGAAAAGGCATAGCTGTTGAACAATCAATCAAATCTGTGAGATTGTTAAAAGAGAATGATATTTTTTCACATGCCATGTTTGTTATCGGTGACAGGAAGGACACAAGAGAGTCGATCGATGACTTGAAAGATTTTGTGAACGAGTTGGATCCAGACTTTGCCATCTTTACCGCTCTTACACCTTTTCCAGGCTCAGAAATATATGAAGAGGCTAAACGCATGGGTTGAATTGAAGACTTTAACTTGTCCCATTAT
>JAUWWH010000036.1 GCA_030617005.1 Candidatus Bathyarchaeota archaeon
ATGAACTCCAAAATTTCTTCAACAGTTTTTTGATGATCAAGTTCTGGTATACTAATCATCTCCCTTCTTATCAAGAAGTAATAGTCTTCCTGAATAAAATCTCTTTCCCACATTATATGATAAAGAATCAGTGACGGTCTCTAAAAATAGTTACTTTCCTAGTGAAATATCTAATATTGTGAAATTTATTATATTTAGTAATCTGAAAAAAAATAAATTTGTAAATTTTTTAAAAAAAAGAATAATTTGAAATGATCTAAATGGTCGATTAAATATCTATAATTATTATAAATATCTTCCATAATCTATGGATGTGAATAGAACTGACAAGTGAACATATCTTACAAATCATCAAGCTATTAAAAGATGAATATCCAAATTCAAAGACCTCATTATATTATTCCAATCCTTTAGAATTGCTCATTGCGACTCTATTATCAGCACAATGTACCGATAAAAAGGTCAATGAAGTCACGAGGAACCTCTTTGCGAAATATCGAAAAGTACAAGATTATGCTAATGTTGATATAAAAAAGCTTGAATCAGACATAAAATCTACAGGTTTTTATAAGAAAAAAGCAAAGTACTTGAAACAATGTTGTAAGATGATTATTGATACTTTTAATTCAAAGGTACCAAATAATATGAATGATCTTCTCCAACTTCCCGGAGTCGCCAGAAAAACCGCAAACATAGTTCTCTCTAACGCTTACGATATAGTGCAAGGAATTGCAGTTGATACTCACGTCAAGAGATTAACCCAAAGACTGAACTTAACCCAGAATAAAAACCCAGAAAAAATTGAGCGTGACTTGATGAAGATCATTCCCAGAGAAGAGTGGCCTTCCATTAACTCTTTATTGATAGATCATGGGAGAAAAACTTGCACAGCAAAAAAACCTAAATGTTTAATATGTGTGCTAAAGGATCTATGCCCATCGTTTTGTAAAATTGGTTAAGGATTATTTTAGCATAATACAAAATTACATTTTTATTTTATTCTTATACTTGAAAGAGGTATTTTTTAAAAAAATTAAGTATATTGAAGGGCTGATTGAAGGTCCTTGAATAAAAAAATATGTTATTCAGGAACACATGCTTCCCATCTACACTGGGATTTAAGACTAAAACTGAACGGCCGTCTTAAGAGTTGGGTAATACCAAAAGAACCCTCGATAAAAGAATGAGTTAAAAGGTTAACCACCGAAGTTGAAGCCCATCCTCTTGACCAGTTCGATTTTGAGAAAACGATTCCTGAGTGTCAATACGGTGCCAGTGAAGTGCTCATCTGGGATAGAGGAACCTATGAACCTATTATGGGTAATACGATAAAAATTATTGTTAATGTTAATTGAGCTAAGTTGAAGGGGAGATGTTGCTTAATTAAGACAAGATCGTATAGGAAAAGTGACTGACCTCTTCTTTTAGATGAAGAGCAAGTATTGAAAAAGACTTCATCATCTACATATTTAACTCAGTATTCATAACACCATGTTTGCTCGATTTTAATCAAAATCATATTTATTCAAAATGCTTAATACTTTAAGATTTTTTTACATAAATCTCTTCTTCTCTCTTTAACTCTCTCCCTTCTTTCATGATTCCTCCCCATTGTTATCTATCATTTCTCTCCTTCTCCGATTTTTCTCCCTTATATCTTATCTCAATGCGAATTTTTCTGTACTAAGATAATTGTCCTTAAGAAAATTCAGCAATGTGTTACATTTTTTTAATATGTGAACTGAGAAGAAATATGACCTGAGGGAGAGAAGATGGAAAAATGGACGATTTAGGGTGAGAAAACATTCCAGTTTACTATGTCTTCAAATTCCTTCTTTGGTACGTGTAAAACTTCCTTTTCATCAAGCCAATATTTTTGATCTCCATTTTTCATCTTATCAGGTACTGGCTTCTCTGCAGGATATCCAAGAGCAATTACTAAAACTATATTGAGATTGTCATGTATGTTTAGGATCTTCTCAAGTTGTTTTCTATCAATAGCGCCCAGAATGCATGAACCTAAACCTTCATCGTAGGCTACCATAGAAATGCTCATCGCTGCTATACCTGCGTCATGACCATAACTATTTGCGACTTTTTGATCTAAGAGTATTACAATGTATGCCATCGGCATCTCTTCAATACTCGGTTGATAATCCGGAAGATATCCTGCCCACCTCAAAGTTTTAAATACTTTTTTTAACAGCTCCCCATTATTAATAATGACATATTTTAATGGTTGAAGATTAGCTCCAGAAGGTGACAGTCTAGCAGCATCAACACATTTTACTAAGATTTCTTTGGGGACAGCTCTCTGTTTATATTTTCTTATGGTTCTTCTTCTTATTATCTTCCTATACATATTATTCTCAAATCCTAATAAGGAAGATAACATGACTACCAAACATTTAAAATAATAACTTTTACGATAATATAAGCTAACAGAGGGGGGTTATCATTGGATAATAAAAAATCAACTATTCTTTTTGGAATAATACAAATAATCTTTGGTTTAATATTATCATTTATTAGGCAAAATGAACTCTCCTATTTTCTAGCAGAGATACAAGCGGGTTCTATTGAGTGGACTTATATTTTTTATGCTCTTCCAAACTTATTTACTGGAATCCTCATTATCATTGGTGGCATAATAATCATTGTAATTGGATTTTTTTATTTCAACAGAGAAGATAATTAACCTTCTACCCTAGTCTTGTAGGTTTATTACGCTTAAGGTTTTTAGTCATCTCTAGAATCATTATTTCATATAGTGAGATGACAACACGTTACCAAAAACAAGAAATAGGTCATATTATCACATTAATTTTGTGATGAATAATGGTAAGGTTGAAAGAAGAACCTCTTCGAAATCTTAGTTTAGCTATGTTCATTGCTGCTGGAGCTCCTGAAGACGAAGCAAAAATTGTTACTGATATTCTTGTAGATACGAGCATCCGCGGAGTAGACTCTCATGGAGTACGAGCAATACCGGGATACATCAATGGAATTATGAAAGGTACACTAGTTCCAGGGTCCCCGATTAAGATCCTTAGAGATACTGAGACTACAGCGATGTGGGATGCAGGTTTAGGTTTTGGGTTCGTTGCTGGATTGAAGGCGATGGATGTAGCAATCGAAAAAGCAAAGAAGTATAAGATGGGCAGTGTTGGAATCATGGGCCGTGGGCACATAGGTGCTTTATATTGGTATTCTTACCACGCAGCAAAGAACAACATGATTGGAATAACTCTTTGTAGGGGTGGTGGTCATTTTGTTGTTCCGTATGGCGGTGTTGATGGTCGATTAGGAGTCAATCCATTATGTTTTGCAATTCCTACAGGTATAAAATACAAACCGATCATTCTTGACATGGCCACGACAGGTGTCGCTATGGGACATCTTCTAGTTATGGACATAAGAGGGGAGAAAGCACCTGAAGGTTGGCTTATAAAACCTGATGGAACGTGGTCTACGGATCCGAAATCACTCTTTAAGCGTGAGTCGAGACCTGTTGCATTCGGTCATCCGTACAGTGAATATAAGGGCTATGGATTAAGTGTAATTGTTGAGGCGTTAGCTGGGGCAATTGGTTCTGGATGCAGCCTTGATGAGAAAGGATTCGGACACACATTCATGGCAATAGATCCAACTGGTTACTGTTCACTGGACGAGTTCACTGAAAGGGTTGAGTCAATGATTGATCATATAAAGTCATCTCGTAAGAGACCGGGTTTTGAAGAAATTCTCTATCCTGGTGAACCTGAATGGCAAGAGGAGGAGAAACGGAGAAAGCTGGGTATACTCGTTGATGATCCATTATGGGAGAACATTACACAGTCTGCAAAAGATTTGGATGTTAATGTTGACAGAATAATGAAGAATGGATTCATAGATTGAACTTGTGGCTAACTACAATCATATTTCCTTGTTTATTGTTTATACTAAATAAAGTTGAGTTGCTTGTACCCATAAACATAGTATTGAGAAATTTTTTTAATAAACCCAAATAAGTGTTCTCTTCCTATTAGATTATGGTGACTTATCTTGAAACCAGAAACTGGAATAGTGCGAATTCTTAAACTGGAAGGAACAGAGTTCCTCAGTGTAATGCCCGTAGGTAATATAACGCCCTCGGCTAGTAAAGAAAAACTCCGTATTATTATGATGCGAAATGAGAGATTTGCTGTTGGCCTTGCAGACGGTTACTCTCGAGCTTCAAATGGAAAAAAAATCGGAGTATTCAATATTCAAGGTGGTGCTTATCCAGTTGGGGCTGAGATAGCCCAAGGCGCAGTAGCACAAGCTTTTGAAGACAGTTCACCTATTTTAGGTATATTCTCGGGACCGACATTGAATCAACTTGGACAAAACCGTTTCGACATAACGAGACAATATGACGGGATAACAAAATGGACTGGATATATTCCTGAAAGTAGTAGGATACCCGAATTCATGAGACGGGCGTTCACTTATTTGAAAACTGGAAGACGCGGTCCTGTCATTTTACATTGTGCTAGTGGTTGGTCACCAACGTCAAATTGGGGAGAGTATGATGATGTTAAATTGCCTTACGAACCTGTCAAAGGGTGGAAGTATTCTGGAGATCCCCGAGATGTGGAGGTTGCAGTGAGAGCTCTATTAAAAGCGAAAAATCCAGTCATCTATGTGGGTCAAGGAGTCTTCTATGGAGACGCATGCGATGAACTTAAAGAGTTCGCTGAGCTTATTCAAGTGCCCATACTTACGTCTCTGTTAGCAAAAAGTGCATTCCCAGAGAATCATCCATTATCTATTGGCGTAAGGGGTATTCCTGTGGCTCATTACTTGAGTAATGCTGATTTAGTATTTGGTATTGGTGAAAGCCTTGCACCTGGCGACTTTAAACATCACTTTAATGGTTCAGGTAAAATCATTATTCAGGCAGACATCGATGAACGTGATATCAATATTCGCTACAAAGTTGATCATGCTATTATTGGAGATGCAAAACTCGTTTTAGAACAGATAATCGCTGAAATTAAAAATCAGATTGGATCAGAAGGACGACATAAACCACTTAAGCTTCTTGAGAAGATTCAAAACCTCAAGAATGAGCAATTCATAAAATATAAACATGCACTCCTATCTAATAAGAAGCCGATCAATCCATATCGAGTCTATTGGGATCTTATGCACACTCTCAACATGAACAACTCTATTGTTAGCCATGATGCAGGAAATACGCGAGACCAGATGAGCACAATCTATGAAGCTATTATTCCTCGTGGTTTCATTGGATGGGGTAATTGTAGTAGTTTAGGATTTGGGTTTTGTGCTGCTGCAGGTGCAAAACTCGCCTACCCGCAACGTCAGGTTTTTCATGTAACTGGTGACGCTGCTATCATGTACCAGATAGGTAATTTTGAAGCATTGGTTAGAGAGAAGATCGCAATCACTACGATCCACATTAATAACTCTGGTTTTGGAGGTTATGGTCCTGGTTTTTGGGGTTCAGGACATCATCCAGAGACAAGTGTTGTAACGCCACATACGGTGTTAAATACAAGTAAAATGGTTGAGGCATTAGGTGAATACAGTGAACGGATTGAAGATCCCGATGAAATAATACCCGCAATTAAACGGGCAATAAATGTTAACAACTCTGGAAACCCTGCGTTCCTAGAAATCATCTGTTCCCAATATCCAGTCTATGGTAGATGGTTACGCTGAAACAGAAATAACTTGAATTTATTCTTATCGAAACACTACTTTCCATCTTTTTTAATACATCAAATGTTCAATGTGATGAAATTCATAAATGTTAACATCGCAAAGATTAACTCATAGAAGAAGAAAACCATAATACCTCAGATTATGAAACAGCGATTTGATAGCTGGGCAGAGTGTTCAATAAAATTGTTTCCAGTATTATTCTCAAAATCGTTTATCCTTTTCAGAATCTTAGCAACTAGCCTATCACTTAGACCTTGAATATTCCTATAGAAACCGTTCAATTTAAACCAGTCTTGTTATTAGTGGTTTCTGTGTTGCCCAGCATGTTTTACAATAAACTGGTCTATTTGGGTCAGGTTTGAATGGAACTTCACATTTCTCTCCGCAATCAGTGCAGACTGCTTTATGTAGTTTGTGAGATTCTCTATACGATCTACGATGATCTTCCAATTCCTCTATTTCAGTGTTCGTTAAAGATTTTATTCGATTTAATTTTAACATTTCTTCATAACTCACCATTGTTATAGCGGTTCCTCCAAGTCCTACTCTTGCTGTTCTACCAATTTTATGAAAGTATACTAAAGGGTCTAATGGGATGTCATAGTTTATTATGTGAGTTATTCCTTGAATATCTAAGCCTCGAGCAGCAATATCTGTTGCTACAAGAAATTCTAGGTTCCCTTTTCTAAAAGAGTTAACAACGGCATCTCTTTGCGGTTGAGTAAGATCACCATGTAACGGTTTTGCATCATATCTTCTTTCTTTCAGCTTTCTTGCTAAGATATTTGTTCTTCTACGCGTTTTGCAGAATAATATAGCCCGTTCAATACGATTTTCGTCTATAATATCACATAAAATTTCAAATTTATCTCTAGGATTTACCTTTATATAATACTGCGACATCTGTGTAAGCGCTATTTCATCTTTGCTCACCAGTATTTCTTCGGGGTTCTTCAAGTATCTGTGGCATATATTCATTACTGATCGATCTATTGTTGCAGAAAAAAGGCTTGTCTGCCTATTCACTTGCATCTTCGACAAAATATATTCCAGATCATCCCTAAAGCCCATATCTAGCATTCTGTCAGCTTCGTCGAGAACGACAACCTTTACTGATGCTAAACTTAACGTTCTCCGTTTAATATGATCTATTAGACGACCTGGTGTAGCAACAACAATATGCACCCCTCTTTCCAACGCTCTTATTTGTCTTTGGATAGAGGTTCCACCATAAATGGGTAAGACTTTTAAAGGGGTATATTTGCAGATTCGGCTTATATGTTCTGCTGTTTGAATGGCAAGTTCACGTGTTGGCTCTAAAACTAGGCCTTGAATAGTTTTACTATTTGGATTTAATTTCTGAACCATTGGAATACTGAAGGCAGCCGTCTTACCGGTTCCTGTTTGTGCTTGTCCAATAATGTCCTTGCCTTCAAGTAGCGGAATTATTGCTTGAGCTTGGATTGGAAAAAGTGTGCTAAACCCAAGATCTTCAATACCGTTCAAAATCTCTTTACTTAATGGTAAATCTTCAAAACATTGTATTTGCATATCTTATATCTCTCCTATCACAAAAAAAGTTCGCATGCCACTCTTAGGAGCTTACAGCTTCTCTAGATATAAACATGAAACTGAATCGTTGTAATGAACCCTTATGGTAGAGTATCCTGTTTAAAAAGGTTTACTAATTTAAGTTCAACGAGTGGGGTCATACACGTTTTTGATGTTATTATTGTAATGAATTTCCAGAAAATAATCGAGCAAATGATTCTAGTAACAATATAAGAAAAAAGGGAAAGGATCTTTTCAA
>JAUWWH010000151.1 GCA_030617005.1 Candidatus Bathyarchaeota archaeon
AAAATTGTTACTGACTATAATATTTTGTCCACTTTAGTTTCCTAGCATCTCTCTTTAACTTTAACTGAGCTTTTCGACATTTACTTGAACAGAACCAGTTGATAGTACCATTGTTCTTTACATACATTAGACCTGTTCCTTGAGGAAAATCTTTACCACAAAAAGAGCACTGATAAATCCTTGGCATATTGTCCCAACCTAATAGCGGCCACGACTTTTAGCCTCTCGCCTAGTTTCCCTCAACATCAATATATCACCATTTCTAATAGAGCCTTTAACATTTCTGGTGATGATGCGTCCCTTATCATTTCCTTCTAAAAGTTTTACACGGACAAAGACTACAGATCCAGTAACACCCGTTCTATTCATAACCTCTATTACTTCTGCTGGGGTTAAGCTTTCCATTGAACTCAAGGATTACACACCCTGCTTTAGTTCTTTAACACTAGTTATTATTTTCTTTATTAGCTCCTCAGCGTCTCCAGGTTCCGTTATACATGCAGCAGCAGAAGGAACATCAAGACCTATAGATGAACCAAGTCGATTTTTACTCGGTACGAAAATATAGCAAATTTTTCTTTCATCTGCTAGGATGGGGAGATGTGCAACAATTTCAGGGGGTTCAACATCTTCTGCGATGTAAACGAGTCTCGCTACTCCTCTCTCAATTGCTTTTGTTGTTTCATTAGTTCCTCGCCTAACAGTTCCAGTGTCTTTAGCTACCTGAAGAGTTTCGTAGGCGATATCAGCTAGTTCTTTTGATATATTTATTTTAACATAGAATGGTTTTGACATTTTGCCTCATCCACATTCTGTTTCATTTGGCAAAGGAATTTTAAGTTATTCCTTCGTAGTTTATATACTGTAATACATTTAAGGCTTATATGTAATTTGTGGAGTTCTAAAGTTATCTTTCCTAATATTTAAATCTTTTTTAGTTAAAAAAGATTATTGAAGTATTAGTTAATGCTAAAATTATTTAGGAATCCCGTAGTATGTTAGAACCATATTTTTAACATAATAAATATGTGTTTGAAGAAATTATTTGAACGTTAAGAAAAAATTGAAGAGATGAAATGTCTCTTAATTGTTAGAGAAAGAATTTATTATTAAACGAGGATTCTGAATCATTCTGAGTACTTGTACCGAGTTTTATTCTGTTTATTAACTGTAAAATTTGAAAAGAGGACTCTAAAATGAAAAATAAACTAAACAAGTAGAAAATCAGTTAAATGGTAGATCGGAAAAGACCTGTTAAGTGTTCTCGATTCGTGGAGCGAGATAGTATTGAAGTTTACCTTCCTGCATCTCGAAAGTTAACCGAATAGGCATATCCTTAGAAAACTCGATTGTAACAACGTCTGAGACAGTTGAGGCAGCTTTAACTGTCTCAGATAAATAATTCAGACTAAAGGTTGCTTTCGAGTTTTCCTTTATTGATAAGCTTAAAAGGTCCTCACTATCTGTCCCCACTTCAACTGAAGCACTTCCTAAGTAACCTGAAGCGCTCATTACAAGTTTCTTAGGTGTCATTTCGAATTGGATGTGGTCACTAACAGTAGATATATCATCCATCGCATTTCTTAAGCATGAAGTTGAAATCTTAGCTATTGCGTTGAAGGAAATCTTTGGAGCAGGAATCTGCTCAGTTATTGGCTCTAAGGTTGCCATATTAAAAGTTCGTGTATATTTACCCTTTAAAATCATGTTTAAACGGGCTTGTGAATCAACACTGAGCTCAAGTGATTCATTACTCCCAATGCGTTTCAGAAATTTTAACATTTCACTGATGTTAATACACAGCTTTGTAGAGGTATCACAATTGTAATCATCAAAAACGGTTTTAGGCCATTCGAAATCTACCATTGCAACATGTGATGGATCCATAGCTCTAAGCTTTATTCCATTTTTGTCAATATCAAAGGTTCCCTCATCAATTAAAGTTGAAATAGCGCCTACGAGGTTTTTCCAAAGCCTTGCATCAGACATTTTTATCATAAACAAGTAAAAATTATCCCACACATTTTATTTCTATTGGATAAATGATATTTTAGAGTTATTGAAAGCGATATTTAATAATTACCAAAAAATGCACTTATGCAGATTTCCTCCAAGTGTAATTACATTTAGTACACCTAAAAAATTGTGTTGATGATTCATCAGCTCCTCTTGTTTGAACCATCCACCAATAGGCAGTCCTATTTTTACATCTGGGGCACTCAACCTTAGTCACAGGCATTGTTCGAATCTTCATTTGTTCTTCGTTGATAACAGTTATCAGTTTCTGTGCTGAAGTTTCAGCATCTTTAAAGTTACCCATTTTAGGTGTAAAAGGTTCTTCTTCTGTAATTAGTTTTTTGTAACCACATTTATGACATACCAGTAAGAAATTCCCTTTATCATCTGAAATTTCCTGCTTTAGAACTAAACGCATTCCACAACTAGGACAGAACTCCATATAGATCACATTCAAATACGTACTTTGTGCATCCAGTTCACATATCAAAGATTTAACTATTTCCCTTTTCATTCTATAAATTGTCTAGATAAACCTGAAGCGATCACACAAGCTACACGTAAAGGTTCTGGAATGATACTCCTTGTACTACTGATTGAGATGATCTTCTCTGCATCTTGTCTTAAAAGTCCTGCTATCTGCATATAAATCTTAGAATTATCTCTTTTTAACATAATTACCTCTCCTGCGTCCTCAATATCTTTCCATCTTTTCACCCATTGAGGGAGGGTTCTAAGAGTTTTTTTTATATAATTAATATCAGGCTTCTCTTTAGTCATTGAAATGATAGGAAGACCTGTAAACTCAAACAGTTTTTGTAGATTTACTATATTAAAACCTGAAAAGACTGTTCCATTAAGCATTATGACTCTTAGTTGTTGATAGTGGGGAGAAGTTCTAATCATGGCACTTATTTTATTTGTTGCGTCCAAACCATCTATATCCACCTTACCCCTGATAACACCATCAAGCCAACATCCTCCCCGAAAGACGATGCCAAAAAGATTAACTTTTTTAAGAGCTAATGGAATAAAAGAGCTATCGACGATTCCGACGATGCGTATTTCTCTTTTAATATGTCGAAATTTGACAAGATCTATCCTAGTTTCACCTTTTGATCTATTTTCTTTATACTTTCGATTAAAATTTGACCAAAACATCAATTTTCTGAGGAAATCTTCAAATGACTGTATACAGATAAGAAATTATAAGGATGCAAATAAAAAGAATATTATCTACTGAGACCCTCTGTACTTTATAACATATGTGTTTAAATAAGAATTTTCATACTTCACATTTTTCTTATCAGTGATTATGGTAAAAATTGAGTGGGTAATCTAGATTGATTTTTCTCTGTTTCTTTGATAAAGTTGAATAGGGGATGAGAAATAATACTAAATCTCTCAATAATACAAATTCTAAATTTATTTGAAATACACGAAAAGTATTCCATGATCTTAATTTAAGTATAATAGAAATGTTAGTAGGTCACTTTAAATATTAAAATTTTTTTTAAGAAGTTTTTTATTAAATTCAATTCTTTTACGAGGCTTCCTGCTGCATCGATTAAAGCATTTTCTGGTCGTCTTTCCCCTTTTGTTCGTATGAATAGTATAGGATGAGCCATTAAAGGATGAGAAATATTATATCCTACAAACTCTATTGTGTCATCCTTTAATAGAGTGGATTGGAGTGCGTTGGTAAAACTGTGGCCTTCACCAACTAACTCGATTCGTAGTTCATTTTTCGATTGATGTAAGACGTTTATTTTCATTCATTCTCAACTTCCTAGATTTTAGGGTAATTTTATAAAGTCTTCTTTTCCATAGCCTGAAGACATTTTTCTCCATTTAGTTTTGTTACATTGAGGACATTTAAGACGTTTTTGAGATAAAATTATTTTATGTCCACAAAAAGAACATTTTGAGTGGATGACCCCTAACCCATGCTCTTGAGTGGAAAGGTGAAATTCTCTATTTTTTGTACTTATAACTTTTGCGCGGATAATATCACCAA
>JAUWWH010000063.1 GCA_030617005.1 Candidatus Bathyarchaeota archaeon
GCAATCCCATTTACTGCTCTGAGCGATGAAGTCTTCGTGGCTAATACGTCTGGTGCAAATCCCGTACCGTTAGCGGAGGGAGTTGTCGCTCTTCTTCTTGCCCTAGCCAAACAAATAGTACAGCGACATAACAGTTTTAAACGAAAAGAGATAGAGCGTAGTCAAGGAGTCGAACTCAAGGGAAAAAAAGTAGGAATCCTTGGTCTAGGTCATATCGGTAGAGAAGTGGCTCGACTTCTTCAAGGTTTTGAGATGCAGACACTAGCTTTGAAGCGTCATCCTGATGAAGCTCTGAAAACTCAGCTCGGTCTTGACTTCCTCGGGGGACCTAAAGCTCTTGATTTTCTACTTCAAGAATCTGATTTTGTTATTGTGACAGTTCCCTTAACACCGGAGACTCGTGGGATGATCGGTGAACGTGAACTTGGCTTGATGAAACAGACAGCTTACATAATCAATGTCGCTCGAGCCGCTATAATCCAGGAAAAACCCTTATTTAAAGCCTTAAAGGAAGGGTGGATCGCCGGTGCTGCTCTTGATGTCTGGTGGCCACCTCACTGGTGGGATCCCAAGTGGAACCGAAGTGGAACGTTCCCACTATGTCCATTCTGGGAGTTGCCGAACGTGATAGCCACACCACACAATATAGGCTCAACGGATAAAAGCTCCGATATAACCCTCCGAATTATTGCAGAGAACATCGTTCGAGTCGCTGAGGGAAAACCACCAATCAATCAAGTTGACAAAAATCTCCAATACTAATCAAATATTGAAGCTAAGGTTATCTCATCGTCTTCATCATAGTTTTTCACATAGTCTGTATGTGCAAAAATGAAGGTTCCAAACATGGTAGAACATTAATTCATTACTAGAGAAGTATGAATTAAGAAATTTTGGCTACTGATCAATAATTGAGCATTTTCCTCTATTTATATATCGATTCAATAAGATTCTAATATGACACTTGAGTTTAGAGGTTTTTTAGAGAGATAGAGATGAAGATCTTAGCTTTAGATATTGGAGCTGGTACAGAAGACGTGCTCCTTTATGATGATGAGAAAGAGAACATTGAGAACTGTATAAAAATTGTCTTGCCCTCTCCTTCACAAATTTTTGCAGCAAAGATTAGGGAAGCCACTAAGTTACACCAGGATGTTCTGATAAAAGGTGATATTATTGGCGGGGGCGCGTTTACATCATCACTAAAAAAACACATAAGAGCAGGGTACCGTGTTGTCATGTCAGAGAATGCAGCGTACACTGTGCGAAACAATCTAGATGATGTTCGCGCTTTAGGGATCGAAATAACGCGGGATAACCATTTGATGAGGTTCCATGGAGAAACTTTGATCCTTGAGGAGGTAAACATTACCAGACTCAAAGAGTTTTTAACTAATTTTAACGAGAACTTCTCTGATATCGATGTTGTCGCAATTGCTATCCAGGATCATGGTGTTTTCCCAAAAGGGACAAGTAATCGAAGGGTACGGATTCAGACGATGAGGGAACTCTTGGAGATCGACTCACGACCTGAAGTTTTAGCATTCATGGAAGATGAAGTTCCTTCATGTTTCCTCAGAATGAAGTCTGCAGTTGAAGCCTCAAAAAGACAACTACCCAAAACGAAAGTTCTTCTCATGGATACTGCTCTAGCTGCGATAATGGGTTGTCTGCAGGATCCAGTAATTGCAGAAAAAGAATTAGTTCTCGCTGTCAATGTTGGTAATGGTCACACTATGACCGCGATAATCTTCCAAGGAAAAATTATGGGTTTACTTGAACATCATACTCAAGCTTTAAATCCCCAGAAAATTGAGCAACTCCTGATTGATTTTATGAATGGAAAACTGAGTGATGACGAAGTGTTCAAGGATGGTGGACACGGTTTATTCTTTCTAGAAGATGCACCTTGCTTTTCAAAACTTGAGCAAATCGCAGTAACCGGACCAAATAGAAATATTTTAGCACAAACTAACTTACCTATCCATTTCGCTTCTCCAGCAGGTGATGTAATGATGACTGGTCCAATTGGATTGGTCGAAGTTACGAAGAAAAAATTAGGAATCCACACCAATTAAATAATTAACCCTTTTTTTTAACTACAGAAATTTTTTAATATTGGACATAGACACTGAAATCTAGATATATTTGGTAAAAAAATTTTATGATTTTGTGAAAAATTCTTTAATCCCATTCAGTCAATTGAAGGGCTTTAAAGGCACAGAATATACGTATCCTCTACTCTATGGAATAACTGGCGTGAACATTCCCAATAAAGAAGAGATCAACCACGCTTTGGAACGTGTGAAAGAAGAAATCGGTGGATTCTCTGCAGATGCTCTGTGGTTAGCTGAATTAGTTACGTCCTTAAAGGATGGGGAACGATTCTTCCTTGTTGATGATGCATTTCGATGGTTATGTGTAGCGCTCAATGAGGGTATCAATGGTTGGGCTCTTCTCATGGGTAAGGAAGAGAAAGACGAAGTATTCCAGTTGATAAAGAAGCTTCAAGAAAAAAAACTCAAGGTCTTCGTTACAGGTAGTGTTGTTGAGGGAACTGAAGAATTTCCAGAATCAGTTACAAGCTTCGGATCCTCACAAACAGGACTCATATATTTTGCTCAGTTACTCGTAAGATACGCCCTCATTTATGGCAGAGTACCAGTTGGTGATCTACACGAAATATCTCATAGCATAGAAGAAAATGCTCCAGGAGTCATCTTTGTAGTTGGTGAGTTGAGTAGTATAGAGCGTCTTCTCGTCCAAGGAATGCTTTCCCTCGGAACACCAGTCCTTGGTTTACATCATACTCAGAACCTCGTTGGTCCATTAATCGTCTCTCAAACGATTAGTGATATGGTTGATAAGGCTTGGAGGCTTCCAAATATAAGAGCTAGATTGGTTTTTGAGGCTACACCTGATGTCCCTGTTCTAGTCGGTAAAGTCTTCTCTCATGAGGAAATACTGAAAGATGATATTGGTTTACGGTTGGAGGGTTCCTTATTCAGTTTTATTGTGACTAGACCATCATTGACGGTACAAGAAGACGCTGTAACTGTACTCGGTGAGGTTAAGAAAGCTTCAACTTTTTGTGTCCTTGTAGAATTAGGAAACAGAGACGTGGATGACCCCATGACTCTCTGGGTAGGAAGGATTCTACGTCGAGTCATCAACTATGCAAATGGGATAAAAGTAAAATCCAAGGGTAACAGAATAATTGATCTTATCATGACTAAAGACGCTCTTAAGTCTGGATTCACACTGGAACATTTAGGAAATCTAATTAAAACCGAGCTTAGAAACGATTTTCCAGCCATAGGACCCATACATATAACATTTATTCTGAACAAAGAAGACGCAAAAAAAATGCATCCAGAGATTTGTTCATTTATTGAAAAGAGAAAAAATAAGATCAAGAACATTACTGAAGAGAGCGAAAGCGTCTTTTATGGGTGTACCCGCTGTCGATCCTTCTCTCTAGCCCATGCTTGTACCGTCACTCCTGAACGCCCATCTCAATGTGGCGTCAGACCCTGGTATATGATCAAAGCTCACGCCATACTTGATCCAGGAAGTGTTTATGAACCATGTGTGCTTATCGACAAAGGGAAATGTCTAGATCCTTTGCTCGGAGAATATGAGGGCGTTAATCATTCAACTGAACGAAGAACTGGAGGACGTGTAAAGAGAATCTATCTTCACAGCATTTTTGACTTTCCACACACCGCTTGTAGTTGTTTTCAAAATATTGCTTTTCACATTCCTGAGGTAGATGGGATAGGTCTAATGCCGAGAGACTTTAAAGGTGAAGCTCCGAATGGTATGACCTGGACAAAACTAGCCAATAAAGTTGCTGGTAGACAGTGCCTGGATGGTGTAGCTTCTTTTTCCGTCGAATATCTTTATTCGCAAAAGTTTTTTCAAGGTGATGGAGGATACAGTCGAGTTGTATGGATGACCGATCACTTGAAAAAAATTGCTGGAAACGCAATACCTGAGAAATTTAGAAGATCAATAGCTACTGAAAAGGACATAACAACTATTGAAGAATTGAAAACTTTCATAAAGAAGAATAGAGACCCCGAGAATCTCTAAGATTTTTCATCTTCACAGGAAAATCTCATAGAAAAAGCTTTACATATTACTTCAAGATGCTTTGTTAATTCTCATTTTATAATCAATCGAAAAAATTTGCTTCTCATAAAAATGAAATGCCATAAAGCACAAACCGATGATCAAGATCGTATCATTATTAAGATCATCTTAAACTTTCTTTTAGCTTTCAAGGCGTGTGGTTTATTAGCTGGCATAATGACCATTTCGCCATCCTTTAAGTTTAATATCTTTCCAGAGATGATAATTTCAGCCTCTCCATCTAAAATATGAGCTAAAGCATCAAACGGTACGGTATGTTCACTTAACCCTTGGCCTTCCCCGAAAGCAAAGAGAGTCACTGTCCCTTTTTCTTTATCAATTATGGTCCTACTCACAACAGCTCCCTCTTGATATTCTACTAAATCACTCAATCTCACAACTTTGCCTACTAATGTTCTATTTTGCTCCACTTTTATTCCCTTCTTAATACGACATATTTATCCTATTATTTTTTATTACCTAATCTCAGTGCGTTTGTTTTACGAATAAGTTTAAGTTATCGGAGGTCTTTGTCATAGTTTAAATCTTTTCAAGGTAAATGATATTTTCGAATAAATCTTCATGGGATTTTTATGTGTGAGTTTAAAGTGATTCTTGAAGGAAATACGGTATTCAAAGATGCTGTATATGTGAAGGTTGTTGGTTCCAACGTTATCGTTAAAGACATCCTAGGTGATCTGGAAGAACTCAATAATTGCAGAATTATCGAAGTTGATGTGAATGCTCAACGCTTAATCCTCTCTCCCATCAAAAAATAGAGTTTCTTCTATAATTTCAGTACAAAAATGATTGTTAAATGATCATTTCGTTCTAAAGAACTACTCAATGCTGCACTATGTGAAGTAAAGCGTGATTACATATTCATATATGTGATTTAGTCTAATTTTTTTATTACATCGAATTCTTCTTTGATCTCTCCAATTCGATTCAAGTTATTCTTTAAAATTCTCATCCTATATGGACTTTTTAGCAATCTACCTACCTGTGTCAAGATGAAGCTTGGTCGTTTGAGATAATCAAGTAAAGCTTGACGGACCATCTGTTCGATTTCTTGGAAAGGTACAGAGGTTGGACAAATTTTTGGGACGCTAATTCCTGTTTCCCAATACTCATCATCATTTAGAATCCCTTTCATCTTTAATTCATTCCAAATATCAGTTCCAGGATCAGCTCCTAAGATGTTAAACCGTGGAAAATCAATTTGCAGTTTTTTAGGGAAATTGAGAGTATTCAGTATCTCCTCTCGAGTCTCATCTGGAGCGCCTAAAATGAATGAACCGACTATGATGTCTATCCCAGCCTTCCTTGCTGTTTTAACCACATTTATCGATTGCTGAGGAGTAATTTTTTTATTGTAATAATCTAAAATCCTTTGGTTAGCACTCTCAACACCAAAATAGATGACTTTACAGCCAGCTTTAGATGCTTCCTTAAACATTTCATACGAGCAACTATCTACTCTTCCCTCACAAAACCATTCCACATCCAACTTTTCCCTTCTCATTGTTTTGCAAAGTTGGATAACCCTTTTTTGGTTCAATGTAAAACTGTCATCCACAAAAATGAACTGTTCATAGCCTTGACTTGTAAGATAATGCAATTCTTCTACCGTTTTTTCGATGGATCTTGGTCTCCACATGTGCTTGCAAAATTTTTGAGTACTGCAAAATCTACATCTATGAACACATCCCCGGGAGAAAATGAGGCTTGTAAATTTTTTCACCGCTATTTTTGCACCTGCGATTATAGAATGATATTCTACATCAAGGAATCTACGATCTGGAAATGGAATAGAGTCTACATCTTTTATTAAAGGTCTATCCGGAGTCGAAACAA
>JAUWWH010000235.1 GCA_030617005.1 Candidatus Bathyarchaeota archaeon
CAAATCGGTAGAGCGGATTGATAACTCCGATGAACTTAGCTACAGGAAGGGAGATAAGTCCTCCATACCAAAGAACCATAGCTGTAATTCCAAGAGTGAGAAAAGAGAGGGTTAAAAACATGATTCTATTCTTTCCCATTGTAAACCGTTGAGAAAATTCAACAAGAACCAATAATAAAAAAATGCCAATAGCGGCCAGACAATCAAACTCGCTCAAAAAACGTAGTCCAAGCCGAGGAACTGACACTGCAATAAATAAACTCACACCCAAAAGCACTCCATAGACTGAGAGAAGACGGCGACTATATTTTCCCATGATTAATAATATGAATGTAAATAACGCCAGTAATGATAATGGATAACGAGATGCACCCCAAGAGGCGAAGACGTACCCTAAGGAAAGACCTGCAACTACTGAGTAACCTAAACTGACCTGCCAGCTCTTCTTTTTATTCAATGAACGAAGGAAGAAGAAGGAGAGTAACAAGATGCCAAAGATACCAATGGTCTCATCATCGAAGAAGCCCATGTATGTTCTACCGATATAAGCGGGGTTAAGAGCAAGGAAGAGCGCTGATAGGAGACCCACCCCCTTCCCTCCAATATCTTTCCCTAAAAAATAAGCGATAATGCACGTGGCTGCTGCCATTAATACTGGAAACATGATGGATACGTCTAAAATCGTTACCTGAATTCCTAAACCAGAAAGGAGGAAATATATCACTGCACTACTGAAGGGTAGACCTGGAAAAGCTGAAAGTTCTATATCTCTTCCAAAGGGATACCAAGATCTACTTCCAATATCTGCTTCACCCCAAGACGCAAATCCATTTTCAGTGATATGTTTAGCCAGTGAATAATGAAAGAAGGGGTCAAATTCTGACAGGGTGTATCCCTAATTTAAGGGTTGAATTCGGATCAAAATTGATAATAAGACGATGCTGATCAAACAAATTGAGAAAAACAAGCCTCCCTTTGAACTCTTAAGACTGACTTTTCCAAAGATCTTAGAAAATCTCTCTTGACGAAAGACTTTCTTTAGGGGATTTCTCAATCGAGGAGACATTTATTGCAACACTTTTATCGAGAGTTTATTTCAACTTTATGAGGATCGAAGACAAGCTTCTTACCACACTGAGGACATTCTCCTCCAAATTTTTTAATGATCTCCTTTGGAGGTTTAAGGTCTGAATTCTCGTATAAAACTTTTTCACAACTGTTACATATTATTTTCTGTGGCAATGTTTAACACTCGCTAACTAGAATTACAATGAAGGGTTAATATAAAAATAAATACTGCTTTATGAGCATTACGAATCTTATAGAGCTTTCTAAAATCTTTTTTAACTAAAAATTTTAGAGTAACAGCGTTTTTTATTTCACCTTCTCAAGTGTCTGATGTTTACCTTTACAAATATTTTTTCATTACCTTTGTGTGATTATCTAACAGTACTATCTATGAGCGATCATGTACTTACCATTTAGTAAGATATGTTCTCAATGGATATGACAACGTATGCATATTAAATGTTATAGTTCAAATTATCATCTTTGAGGGCGAAGATTCCTAACTGAGGACGAGAAGAAAGAACTGAAAGCGAAATATAAGGAGAATAAGATCCAGTGGATTGAATAATATAAAGGGCTTAGAGAATGAATTGAAGGGTATAAACGAAAGATTAAAAGGACTCACGAAGGAGTAAAATCATCTCTCTCACATCTTAATAATCGGTGTGGGATTCTCAACAATTTTTTTTACTTTAACAATTGATTACTATTATTAGTAAACATTTTAAAGAAAGGATAATACGTAAACTGTTTTAACTTTAGAACTGGGAGATTTTTGAATGGATGAAACTCTTATGACTTCAAATCTTGATGAGAAAGTTAACAAAAGTAAAGAGTTAATTCTAGAAGCCATTAATAAATTTGGAAAAGAAAAGGTAGCAATAGCGTGGACTGGTGGAAAAGACTCTACACTCCTAGTACATCTCGTAAGAGAGGTTTTTAATGGACAGGTTCCTATTCCATTGGTTTTTGTTGATACGGGAAAACACTTTGATACTGTTTACACGTTCAGAGATGATCTATCAGAACAATGGAACCTAAATGTAATCAATGCAATGAACACGGAGGTTATAAACGCTACTGAAATAGGTATTGTAAAAATACATAGATTATCTGAGGACATGAGGCAGGAAATTAAACAGATAGGTTGGACGAAAGAAGAATTTAGACTAGCGCTAGATCGGGAACCATGTTGCCATACACTGAAAACTGTAGCAACGAAGAAAGCGATTATTGAAAATGGGTTGGATGCATTAATGGTTGGAATAAGATGGGATGAACAGGAATCACGATCAAAGGAATCATATTACTCCCCGAGAATAAATCCTAAACATATCAGAATCCACCCCATCTTACACTTCAGATGGGACGATGTTTGGGAGTACATAAACTTGAATAATGTTCCACGTAATCCCTTATATGATAAAGGCTTCACTTCTATCGGTTGCTTTACATGTACAAATCCTAATCCAGAAGGAAAGGTTGAGAGAGGTGGAAGAGCTCAAGATAAAGAGCAGACAATGAATAGGTTACGAGCTCTAGGCTATTTTTAATTATTCCTTATAACTAGTTATTATAATTGAAGATCGACTTTCAATTCCAACTTTTTAAAAACTAAACATTTGAATATTCCATTTCCTAATAGTTAAAATATAGAAACATGTTCCAATAAAGTACATATAAAAATATGCGTTGAAATAATTCGTGAGTAAAAATGCAAAGTATTCTCACAAGTTCTACTCGTTCCTCTGAAAAATTGAACCTACTAGCTATCGATTTAGATGTGACTCCCCTTGTTGCATCCATCAATAG
>JAUWWH010000107.1 GCA_030617005.1 Candidatus Bathyarchaeota archaeon
GGCCCATATGCAATTCTCATCCAGAGCTCATATTGTCCCTCTTCTTGGATTGCAAGAGGTATGTCTATACTTACCTTTCCTTTAGTTGAAAGTGTGCTTCCACTAAACATAAGGAACCCTTTATCAAGTAATTGTGTATAACTTGTCCAATACTTACTTTGATTGCCACTTGGAAAAGCATAATTTGAAAGTTGTATTGTATCATTCCGCCCATAGGTCAAAAAAGCGATATCCTGAAGTGTTACCCCCGAAAAAATGATCTGGTCATACTCTAAATTTGATCGTGGAACCTGATCATAGAAGAGTAGGGTCCATTTGTTAAGTTCAAATTCATTAACACTTAATAGGGATGTTATCGAATTTCTTCCTCCAAAAACAAGTGCTGAATACTCTGTAGCAAAAGTGTGGTTAGAATAATGCAAGTTCTCAAAGATTGATAAATTCTCTATTTGAATGGGGACTAAATTATTCTGTTTTTCAAGGACAAGTTTTTCATTTAGCTTTGTATCAGGTTCACTAACGATGTATCGTACACCTGCGATACCTAAAAGTGAACTAAGTGAATTTGTTAAATTGGATCGAAGAAGGTTACCTACGAATGGCGTATAATCCGCTATATACCCTGATCCCCCGACAAAGACCCCTTTATTATGTATAGCAAAGCTGAAAACTCCAAGATCTAAAGTTGAAGATGACCAATTATATTTAGCGTAAAGTCTTTGATAAGGTGTTGTTACAACTCTGAAATCTCCTGATTGATCTCCAATCCACTCAAAAGGTTCAATATACTCATCAGGCCAAGTGTAAACTTGGAAGCCCTCGACACTTCCAACCCAAGAATAAAGAAAAATGATAATTATCACAATTAATACAAATAATGTTTCTAGAACTCTATACTTCCCAAGATACCCTTTAATCCTTCTAATAATTGAAGACGAAGCTTGCTTCTCTAAATCAAAACTCATCCCGGATCGGATTCTTTTCGAACAAGAATCAACTGTGATACTAATCAAGTAAGAATATGCTAATGCAGTCACCATTAGAAATCTACCTCCCACTCTAAATGTTGAATATCCAGGAACATGAGTCCATAACCAAACAAAGATCTCAAAAGGTAGCCCATTTGGTCCCAATGCCAAAAACGATGCAAATAAAGCAACTATCGCAAAAAATTTTGTCACACGGTCTCTCTTAAATATCAGAGCCATAAATGCTAACGTTGGAATAATTAACATTAAGAAGTTTAATTCTGTTTGTTGAAGATTTGGTATTTCCCAAAAAAGAATCCTCTGCCCAAAAACATTTTCAGACGAGCTTCTAATAAACAATGCATCAATGATAGAATTAAATCCAAATTTATACGCATCATCTATACTGTGATAAACACGAAATAATACACTTGAATTGTTTACAACAAACATTTCGGGGATTATCCAATAAGCAGATAATAGTAAACAGATGACTATTGCTAATAGAATTCCAGCTGTCCCCTTAATTCGTGATTTCATATCATGCTTGATCTGAAAACTTCGAATGAAAATGTATACACCTGCCAATAAACTCATTATATATGTCGATTGAGACCTGGAATCTAAAAAAAATAATAGAACGATGGATAAGATCAAAACATTCTTCATGTTAGGGAATCGAATAACCTTTTCCAGGGTTAGAAGAATAAGAGGAGCTAAAGCATAACCAAATGCTATAATGAAATGGCCCTCTGAGATGTGTTCGCTTAAGAAAAATTGGTTATACATATAGAAAAGAGCTGCTATAAATGAACCAGATCGACTCTTGAAAAGATTATATGTAAACAGATACATCGAAAAACTTGCTAAAGGAAATAGGAGAAACAGCATCATCTTTGTTATGAATGTCACAAAACCCGGTAATGAAGAAAAGATAACGCTCAATACACTGCTTGCTAAGAATATTGGTACTGGTAAATTTGTTGTCAAACCAGCTCCTTGAAACGGTGTCCACGTGAATAACCAAGACTTAAAATTCTGTTCCAGATAAGACCACATTGACATGTATGTTTGGATACCTAAAGAATCAGTTCCTGCAACGAAGTCAAGATTTAATGAGAAAAAAGATCGGCATGTAAATGCTGAAAGGAGAAATAGACCTAGCAGATCAAATTTAGTGCTCTGTATAAACTGTACCATTGAAAGCTTAATTGTACTCCTTTTCTCTTTTCCTAAGAATAAGTAATCCTTTAGAGGGGGTCTAGCCAACTTGATCAAATCACTTTTAAATTCGGAAAATATTTTTATTCAAAGTTTTACTTACACGCTGTGGGTGTTCTATAATAACAAATTTCATTGATATAATACCTGCGATAATTCTTGTGTAACTCACATTTTGATTATTGGATTAAAATACAGCTGATAAAAAATTATGATATCTCTTCAAATTTATCTATCCAATGTACTGAAATTGGGTGCGTAAGAAAGAATCCAAACTTGTCTTCAATGAGTTAACACTTTAAAAAACTGGAAAACTCGTGACTTTTTCGTCATAGTTCCTTTTTTGCTTTCTTCTTGTTCTACGGAAAATTAAGAGTATTTTAAGCGGATAAGCCTTGAGAAATTCATGAGCCAATCAATCATTCTTTTAACACTGTATCTTCTCTCACCTGCATGTCCATTAAATTCGTACTCTCCAATCTTAAACCTCATCTTTTTGGCCCAATATAGTAACTCTATGTGGACGAAATCACCATTACTTTTAATGTGATTCCACGGAATGGACGTTAAAACTTTCTTTTTAAAACATATAAAACCACAAGTTGGATGTTCAACAATATAATTCACGAGAAATAAATTAGCTAACCAACAAGCAAATTTCCTTTCTTGCTTCCACTCTGCCTTTTCGTTTCCGACACACATATCCATTTTTTGTTGTATAGTAAAATTGAACATATTTTTAAGTTCATGGACGGGATGATCTACATCCATCTCAAAAATGTAATCGCAATCATAAGTATGTGCGGCTAAATACAACCCTTCCACAAGACTTTTACCATATCCCATTCGTTTTTTTCTTGGTAGAACAATTGCCCCCGCATTTAAAGCTAATTTAGAAGTGTCCTTATCATCACATGGACAAATGATGAGTGAGTTGGGAAAAATTTTTTTAATATGATTTACGGTACTAGCCACATTTTCTTCTTTATAAGCAGGAATTACTATTCCAACTTTCAACTATTTTTCCTCTGCACCCTATTACATTTCATACGTTTATTTACATTCTCGCTTATTAGTTATATTTAATTTTTTAAAAATAAAAGTGGTAAACATTAATATTTATTCATATATGTGACCCTATAGTTTATATTGGGTAAAAAATCTATATTAACTCTTTAGAGGTAAGACTTGATGACCGGTGAGAAGGTTTTAGTTACAGGTGGTGGAGGATTCATCGGCAGCCACCTCATCCCAAAACTTGTAGAACTAGATTATGATGTTTATTCTCTCGACAGGTATGTAACGGGAAGATATGTCCTTGGCGGTCAACGATCAGTTAAAACTATATTTTGCAATTTAAATGATTACTTCTCCATTAGAAAAAACATTCGAGATATAAAACCAGAATACATTATACATTTAGCAGCTCTAAGCGCTGTCTCTTTCTCTTATGATCATCCACTAGAAGTTCTTGAAACTAATTTTCTCGGTACAGTAAAATTAGCTGAAGCATGTTTACAGGAAGTTTCACACTTTAAACACTTCTTATTCGCTGGAACCTCTGAGGAGTATGGAAATCAAAAGCATTTTCCAATCAAAGAGGACGCTGAATTACACCCAAATAGCCCTTACTCAGTAAGTAAAGTAGCTGCAGATAAATATCTTCAATACTTGCATGACGCATATGATTTCCCAGTAACAATTTTCCGTAATTTTAATACCCATGGTCGCAAGAAAAATACACACTTTGTAGTTGAACGAACGATTGTACAGATGCTAAAGGGTGAAAGGGTTCTGCTTGGTGACCCAACACCTGTGCGGGATTTCTTGTACGTCGACGATCACGTTAATGCTTACCTCACCTGTTTAGGAAACGAAAAAGCGATCGGTGAAGTATTTAACTTCTGTACAAGTCGCGGTGTATCAATTGAAGAGTTAACATTGAATATTAGAAAATTTACAGACTTTAAAGGTGAAGTCATTTGGAATACAATACCTGCAAGACCATTAGATATTCATATGTTAATCGGTGATAATAGTAAAGCAAAAACGATTCTAAATTGGGCTCCTAAATACACTTTAGAAGAAGGTTTAAAAAAATCAATAAATTATTGGAAAACGAAACTATAATAATAAATGAATTAGATTAAAGTTTTCAAAGAGACTTAGCTTGTGTAGTTTCATAAAGTTAGAAACTGAATATGTGATATAATCAGGCTATATGTAAATCGTCTCTATTTCTCTGTTTTCACCATTTGAAGGTGTTATCTCTCTTGTATGAAGATTCTTTTAAATAATTGTAACAGTTTTGAAAAGGGTTTTGGTGTTATTTTTTCGAGTTCATTAAAATCTTGTTCATTTAATGCACGTACTAAAATCAGCATCACACTATAGGTTAAGACACCAATTCCAATCTCGATGATGATATTTATTATTGATTTATCAGATACGACTCCTAAATAGTAAGATTCGAATAAAATTAGCGGGATAATCATTATACTAGATGAGAGGAGAGGTTTCCACAATACGTCTCTATCAATTTTGATCTTAAGCCTTTTCCTTAATTCATAAAATGCATATGTGAATCCCA
>JAUWWH010000080.1 GCA_030617005.1 Candidatus Bathyarchaeota archaeon
GTCTAAAAGGATGTCTAAATCTTCTTGGCTCACATAGCTTCCTTTAGCAATACCTCTTGGAATCGGATCTTTCATGATTCTTGGAGGGAGGTTATCATCCTTTCTCGTTAAACCTTCTCTAATGTTATATAGTCTAGCCAAGTTGCTAATTCTCTCACCGATCTTTTGCAACTCATCTCCTGTCATTGGTATTCCTGTGACTAAAGAGTAAACTTTTGCTTTCAAGTCAAAGTCCCAAATCTTACGCGTAAACTTGCATAGAATAAGCGAATCAAAGATACAATATGTATCCTCATCGCCCATAACAAGCTTTCCGCGACCTTTATCAACTTTAAATCGATCGACTTTTCCGCTGAGATCCCACCCATAGCTACCATGTCTTTGATGATCAGCTCCCCTTCTAGAGACCGCATAACCGAGGGCGCATGTTTTAAGGCCTCTGATTTCGTAGCCTGTTACTTCAACGCCTTTAATATGCATCGCAAAGTGGTCAGAACCTTGCCCAATCTTTTCAGAAGCAGACTTCACACCTTCAGCTAAAGTATCCCCAATGTCTTCCCTTAAGGATATCTTTTTAACCATCTCAACCATGGCTTCTCCATTTCCAAACTCAAGTTCTAATCCACCCGTATCCTTCTTTGTGATCAATTCTTTCTCATAACATTCCATTCCAAAACCGATTATTATCCCCGTTCCTATCGCATCTACTCCATAAAGATTACAATATTCAATTGCTTTTATCACAGGCTCTAGTCGATCAACACCACAGTATGGTCCGAAAGCCATTGTAGGTTCGTATTCCACACGAGCAATAGCTCCCTTAAATGGACCTTCACGTACTTCAGCAATATGTTCACAACGACAAGGACAACCAGAACATCCCATTATCTTGGTCACGAAATGTTCATTCAAGTATTCACCGCTTACTGTTTCAGCGCCCTCAAAAGTTGCACTTTGATAATTTCTTGTAGGTAATGCAGCCTGTGCATTCATTGTAAGAACATTTGCTACAGTTCCTAACCCTCTATATTTACTAGTAGCAGGTCCTTTTGCACGTTCGTATAAGTCTAGACAGACCTCCTGAAGCTCTTCTGGTTTTGCAACAGAAACGTCCTTAGTTCCTCTGACTGCGACAGCTTTCAGGTTCTTTGAACCAGCAACCGCACCTAAACCCGTTCTTCCAGCTGCTCGAAAGTGATCATTTATTAAGCAAGCAACTTTAACAAGGTTCTCACCACCAGGCCCTATAGCTATAACCCTAACTAGTTGATCTCCCAGATCTTGCCTAATGACATCTTCTGTTTCCCAAGTAGTTCTACCCCAGAGGTGTGAAGCATTCATGAGTTGAATTGATTCATCATCGATCCAAAGGTATGTGGGTTTAGGTGATTTACCTTTAATAACTACAATATCGTATCCTGCTTGTCTCAACTCAGCACCCCATCTACCTGTAGAATAAGATTCTCCTAAGAGTTGACTTGCTGGAGATTTAGCGAAGACGCCAAATTTTGATGTTGTACATGGAACCATGGTGCTTGTAAATGGTCCTAAAGCGAAGATTAAAGGGTTACCCGGATCAAACGCGTCTATACCAGGTTTTTGATTATCCAGTAGAGTCTTTATACCGAAACCAGTTCCACCAAGATAGGTCTTAGCAAAAGTATCGTCGAATGTACTTGTCTTTGATTTACCTGAGGTTAAATCAACATTTAAAATTTTTCCAGTATATGCATACAAAATTTTTCCTTCCTTTATTTCAAACGTTCATATTGTACCTAATTTATTCCTATATATTATTATCTCCAATTTAAATATATAAAAAAATGTATATAATAGATATATCCCCAAACATTGAGTATTACATTATTAATTCCTTGATAAGATTTATGTTACTTGAAAAATTCTAGATATATGTTAAATTCTTGATCTGCTTTTTTGTAAAAAATATGATTTTGGGTATTCTAAACGTTGTTATTTTAACTTCATCCATCTTTACCTAAGACGATATGATGCATCTTGACAAAAATATGATTTAGGGTATTAGGAAAATTATATAAAGTTCGTTTAATAGTGTATGTAAAAAAATGAGAGTTCATTTTTTCCGGTAATAGTATCTTGGAGAAGAAAGAAAATGCCCATGAAATTGATTACAGAAGAAGATGATGAGAAGTTAACTATAAGTAGAGTCTTATATGCAAAGAGATTCGATTTAATCGTTGACAGAGATCTTTGTAAAGGATGCATTCTTTGTCAACTCATGTGTCCTCGAAAAGCGATTACCCTCAAGTCAGTTCCTAAGAATCCTGACGGAAAAGCTAAAGCATCAATAATTAAGGTAGATGTGGAAAAGTGTGATTACCACGGTGAATGTGCAGTTATCTGTCCTTTTGGTGCAATAAAAATAATGGTTGATGGTGAGGAGAAGTTTCCAGTAGTTGAGAAGGAAGCATTTCCTCTATTAATAAGGGATATCAAAATAGATGATGAAAGTTGTGAACCGGAGTGTAAAATTTGTGAAGAAAAATGTCCTTTGGACGCAATTACTGTTCGTTTTCAAGCCTTAACATCTAAAGAGATGGAAGAGAGAAAGAAGAAGAAATTGCCCGAAACCTCCCGAAGAACAATAGTAGATGTAAAGAAAGATCTCTGCGCAGCGTGTAGAATATGTGAAGCGGAGTGCCCCGTTGGGGTTATCCGAGTTTCAAAGTTTTTCGAAGGTTCGATAAAGATAGATCAAAGTCTATGCCCTGAAGGATGTCAAAACTGTTATGATGTATGTCCAGTTGATGCGTTATATCTCGATGAAGATGAGAAAGTGGATGTAAAATACAGATTCTACATCTATTGTGGCGCATGTGTGAATGTGTGCCCGAAACTTGAGGCATTGGAGTTAAATAGAACATCTGTTCGCCATACCCCGATAAAATCAGGTGCCTGGAATAAGGCTCTTGAAGAGTTAACTTCAACATCGGGTTTAAAAAAGGAGCTTAGAACTAACGGACAGTAAAAGCACGGAACGCTATTAAAAACCTAAAGTTAACTAAAGGTGAATAAATAATGACTGAAGTTGAATCCGCATTAGAGAAACTAAGAATTGGCGTCTTTATATGCCATTGTGGTTTAAACATTGCCGGTGTTTTAGACATAGCAAAACTTATGGACTTCTCTAAGACTCTGCCTGATGTAGTATATGTGAAAGAGAATCGTTATACATGTGCAGATCCAGGCCAAAAGGAGATAAGAGACGGAATAAGTGAACATAACCTAAACAGAGTGGTTGTGGCTGCATGTTCACCCAGAATGCATGAACCTACATTTAGAAAAACTGTTGAAGATGCAGGAATGAACCCATTCCTCTTTGAAATGGCAAATATTAGAGAGATGTGTTCATGGGCTCACTCCAGTCAACCAGAAAGTGCAACAGAAAAGGGTAAAGAGATTATTAAGATGGCAGTAGCTAAAGTAAGACTGCTGAAATCTTTAACCAGATTTAAGGTGCCTGTAACGAATAAAGCTTTGGTGATCGGGGGAGGAATAGCCGGTATAAATGCAGCTCTTGATTTAGCAAACATGGGTTTTAAGGTCTATTTGGTTGAGAAAGATGAAAGTATTGGAGGTCATATGGCACAATTGGATAAGACTTTTCCAACTCTTGACTGTTCCATTTGCATTGAAGGTCCGAAGATGGTTGAGGTTTCTCGTAATCCAAACATTGAAATCATTTCATTTGCAAATGTCTTAAAAGTTGATGGTTTTATTGGTAACTTCAAGGTTAGAGTACGTAAGAATCCTCGGTATGTGATTGCTGAAAACTGTACAGGATGTGGGGAGTGTGCAGATGCATGTCCTGTAGAGTATCCGAATAGATGGGAGCTGCGATTAGGAACCAGAAGAGCCATCTCTGTACCCTTTCCTCAAGTTGTGCCATTAATATACACTCTAAATAAGGATCATTGCATTGAATGTTACAAATGTGTAGATGTATGTGGTGCTCGAAGCGCTATAGACTTTGAACAGAAACCTGAAGAGGTAGAGTTGGAGGTTGGAACGATAACAGTCGCTACAGGTTTCGACATCTATTATCCCTTCGATGATCCAAGGTATGGTTATGGACAATACATAAATGTTGTGACCGCCTTAGAAATAGAAAGGTTAGTCAATGCAGCGGGTCCAACAGGGGGTCATGTTGTTAGAGCTTCAGATGGTAAGGTACCTAAAACCATTGCGTTTATACAATGTGTTGGTTCAAGAGATGTAAACAAATTTGAGTACTGTACTGGTTTCTGTTGTATGTATTCTATCAAAGAAGCAATACTCATAAAGGAACATGAACCTGAAACGGACATTTACATCCTGTATATGGATATGAGAACGCCTTTCAAAGGCTTTGAAGAATTCTATAGACGGGCAAGAGACTTAGGAATAACATTTATTCGTGGGAGACCATCGGAAATTTTAGAAAATAAGGACGATGGTAATTTAATCATAAGAACAGAAGATACGATTCTCGGTGAACCAATCGAGATCGAAGCTGAGATGGTTGTACTCAGCACTGCTGGAGTGCCCAATGATGACACAGGAGAATTAGCGAGTATACTTCATATAACGCGAGGTACAGACGGATTCTTTATGGAGAGCCATCCAAAGCTTAAACCGATTGATACACCAGTAGATGGAATCTTCCTTGCTGGTGCATGTCAAGGTTTAAAAGATATTCCTTATAGTGTTTCACAGGGAAGTGGTTCAGCTGGGAGAGCTGCAACAATACTGTCTAAGGATCAGGTTGAGATTGAACCCATCGTAGCTATAATAGATCCTGAAAAGTGTAGAAACACAAGAGTGAAATGTGGAATATGTGTACAAGCATGTCCCTATTCTGCGATCTCTGCACCTAAAGGAGAACCAGCAGTGGTTAATCCTGCGATGTGTCATGGGTGTGGTACTTGTGTTGCTGAATGTCCGGTTGATGCAATAACTCAGATGCATTTCACAGATGAACAGATATTTTCACAGATAAGAGCAGCTTTGGAGGAAAATCCTGAGAATAAGATTCTTGGATTCCTTTGTAATTGGTGTTGCTATGCTGGTGCTGACTTAGCTGGTACAAGCCGTTTTGAGTACCCGACACATATTCGGGTTATTCGTGTGATGTGTTCTGGACGTGTGGATCGAGACTTTGTATTAGAAGCATTAAAATTAGGTGCAGGAGTTATATTTGTTGGTGCATGTCACTTACCTAATGACTGTCATTACATATCTGGAAACTTCAAGATGAAGAAGAGAATGGAAACTCTTCAGGGTATGTTAACAAAGCTTGGTATGAGTCAAGAAAGATTACGTATATCATATATTTCAGCAGCTGAAGGCTTAATCTTTGCTAATACTATGAAAGAAATATCGAGACAAATGGATGATTTAGGCCTTAAAAAAATTAAGGCTGAAAATGTGAAATTTAGACCAATTATAGAGAGAATGTTAGCGCGAAAGGGATTATTACAAAAAACCTAAAGGAGAATGAATTAGTTGGAAATTCAAAGAACCGTAAAAGAGATGTATTATCGTGTGGATCCAAAATTTAAATACAGAGTATTAAAGGCTTCAGGAGGAGAA
>JAUWWH010000130.1 GCA_030617005.1 Candidatus Bathyarchaeota archaeon
AAGAGATCGCTCCACCGGGAATTATTGGTCCTTTTTGTTTAGAAACAGTCATCACAGATAACCTTGAGATCTTTACATTTGAAATATCAGCAAGGATCGTTGCAGGAAGCAATGTAGATATAGGTACCTCACCATATGCTTATCTAAAGTACGGTGAAGGAATGTATATGGGCAGAAGAATTGCAAGAGAAATAAAAAATGGAATAGGAACTGGTGAATTAGATAAGATCATATTATAACCTTTTTTGAATCAGTATTGAAATTGCGTTGATGTCTTCTTTTATATTCGTTTTCAATTCCTTGTATATTATCTTAAATTGGATAATAAACTGACTGTTTATTATACTTCAATCAAGATGTATCTTCAATTTCGAATCATGAAACTCTGAACAGACTAAAATATTTAGCTAGTTCTTTTATACTCATTGATGGGCGTAATTGTACTTTTAATTGAAGGTGAATAATTATATCTATAGTCTCTTAGTCGTTACTTAGAAGGATCTCATCTTATATGATCCATCATATCCACTTTAATACTATTTTGGATAGTGGATTTCGAATTCTAATAGATCTTTAGCTACTTCCGTTGCAGGGAAAATCTTCTTAGCTTCTTTAAGGAAGATGTCCATATCATCAAATCTGGGGCTTATATGAATAAGGATTAATTTTTTTACAACAGCCTCTTTGGCGATTTTAGCTCCTTGACTTGGAGTTGAATGCATATTCTCATTAGCTGTCTCTTTGTACTCATCACTGAACGTTGCTTCATAAATCAAGAGATCTGCACCCTTAGCTAAATTCAAGATATTTTCACACGGTCTTGTATCTCCAGAGTATACTATTTTTCTTCCTCGTCTTGAAGGCCCTACAATATGATTTGGAGTTACTACCCTACTATTACCAATCGTGATAATTTCCCCTTGTTGAAGCTTAGACCATAAAGGTCCTTTTGGAACCTCCAAGAACAGTGCTTTCTCAGGAGAGAATTTTCCAGGTCGATCCTGCTCTATTAAAGCATAAGCTAAATTAGGAACTGAATGTTCAGCCCAAACTGCATGAATGTGATACTCCTTTTCTTTGCAGATAATTCCTTCATCAATCTCTCTGATTAAGAGAGGGAAAGTTAATTTAAATTTCAATGTCTCCATGATAACGTCAATAAATCGTTTTAAGCCAGGTGGACCAAATATTTGTAGAGGTGATTTAAAATCGAAGAGAGACATAGTCTGAAGAATTCCGGGAATACCCAAAACATGATCACCATGCATATGTGTAATAAATATCTTGATATTACGTCTAAAACCAACTTTAGCTTGAATCATTCTTTGTTGAGTACCTTCTCCACAATCTAGGAGAATAAGTTCACCCTTTCGCTTTATTACAATAGCTGGTAAATTTCGAGTAGCTGTTGGAGTACTCCCCGATGTTCCAAGAAAAATAACACGCATACAGATTTCGCCCTATGGTTTTTTCAAGACAGCTATTTCCCGTGTAAGACTTTTATGTTCCCGTACAAGATGAGCCTCGATACACATATACCCCACGCTTTCACCAATCTTTACTATCTTCAAGTCACTAGGAAGTGATATTGAAACATGACCACCTCTAGGAAGAATGTCAATGACATTTGAAAGGAAAGATGATACCAAATCTTCTACTTTAAGTCCGAAGGTTGAGGAAGATCGACTATAAGGTGGATCAGTGGAAACACAATAAAAATTTGAAATAGGTATCTTTCTTGCATCTGCAATAAATAAGTCAATTTGTGGAATGTGAAAATATTCCAGATTCCGAAGGCTACCCCTTACCATCTTTTGTTTAACATCTGAACCCAATACTCTACAACCAATCAATCCAGCTTCTATTAGTATAGATCCTGTTCCACAAAATGGATCTAAAAGTGTAACTCCAGGTTTTGCCCGAGCTAGGTTAATCATGCAGCGAGCTAATTTTGGTAATAATGCAGAGGGATGAAAGAAGGGACGCCTACTAGGCTTCCTTAAGGTAAAACCCTTATTTACGGCATTCTCCGTTCGACCGAAGAGAAAGTGATCTTCACTGATAATACCATAAAAAGAGATATCTGGATAAGATAGTTTTACTTTTAAAGCATCATTTTTTTCTAAAATGATATTTCCAATAATCTTTTCAAGCGCAATTGTCTTAATCTTAGAGTTCTTATCTATTCTCTTAATTCTAACAGAGAAACTCTCCTGTGCTTTGATATATTTACCATAAAACAAATCTTTAGCATGTTGAAGTATGTCTCCAACTTCTACTTGACATCTAAATAGTTCAACTCCGCATATCTTAGTGAAACTACTCCTACGTACAACTGAAGGTAAACAATTAGTATTTGCCTCTAAACATAAAAGTTGAGGGAAAACCTCCACATTTTTATAGTTGAATCCTTCGGATTGAAGAATAGCTTTGACTTCTGCATATGTCAGGGTAGTATGCTCACCAGATAAATAAAAAAAAAGATGAGTTACGTGGGGTAACATCTCTCTTGAAACTCAACTCCTAAAGGAGTGATCGAGATAATGCTCACAGGGGTTTGCATGTAATCTATTCCCAAGATCTTCAATAGGTCCTATAAAATTCATTCTCTAAAATTACCTAGCAATAGAAGTTGAATACATACAACATATATCCCTTTAACACTTACTTTAAGGTTTAAAAAACGCTAATCGCTAAAAATAATGATTATTCAGATCGATTGAGGAGCATTCTTTTTCGATATTACTGAAGCATTTTCTTTCTCCATTTCCGTATGTGTAAATGTATGAAGCCATTCTGTCATTATTTTACAAGTATCTGGTGAAAATTCTCCTCCTGATTCACATTTAAGGATCTCAGCACATGAAACACATGGAACATCAGTGATTGAGTCAATATCTAAGGATCGGATGTTTATAAAAACTCGATATGTCCATCGACCATCATAAAGTTCACGTTGTCGAGTTATAAGATTCTTTTTGCCGAGGTTTAGGGATATTCTCGAACCCACTCTACTACTGGCTTCTAATTCCTTCCATAGGTCACTCTGAAGAATCCCCTCTTCTCCTTTACTCAGTATTATTTCAAGTGCTTGACGTTCTAAACGATCACGTTTCGACATAATTATATAACCTCAATCTAATAAAAGTACATATATCATTCTTTAATAAAGACTATTCGGAAAAAAGGGAGCATTCTCTTACTATTTTATATGAAATAATACTTCCTTTTTTTCTTTGATTAGCAAATAGTGGGACAATCCCCCTTTATTTCTTATTGTAGATGTAGTTTAGGACTAAAATTAGAAGTTGATAGATCCCTGTCCCCAAAAATCTGAGGGGGGATTGTTATAAAATGTTTTTTCTATCCCATATCTTGAAAGGGGCTTCGTAAGGTGCCTATTTGCCCTAGGAGGGGGGATGTATAATCCTGTAGAAATGTCCCGTTTAACTTGAACTTGAACCTTCTTGGCTTTACGCTCTCTTACTCTACATTTCTTACATCTGAATCCTTTTTCTTTCCCCATTGATTCCATATGTTTTTCACAGGATTTACAGGTAGGATTTCGGGTCAAGATTTTTGGAATCAAGCGGATAATCTTGATTTTTTCAAGGTTAATTGTCATGGGAGTCTTCTTTGAGTTTGGTCGAACGCCCCCATAAACTTGCACAATGTCTCCTATCGTTAATGCCCTGATAATATTTCGGAATTTTCCAGTGGGTTCATAAGCTGCACAGTCTATCTGTCTATTTTCATCTGTAATAGTGAAAATCACATGTCTTCCCGGAATCGATATTGGGTTCCTCGAGAGAGTACCGATTACGATAATTGAGTGGTAGGGTTGAATCCGATTAATATTTTTTACAGTCCTTAAATGAGCGTCTGTCCCCTGATTTGTCCGAAAAATAACCCATCTCTCTACTTCTTCCTGAATTTTGAGTAAACTAAATGCTCTTTTAACAGCGTCTGCACTTTCACCTCTTATTCCTAAAAATATAGGATCTGGTCCCCTGGGAGTAATTAGAATCCCTCTTTTCTCATAGTCAATATTATTAAATGTTAGCCCTTTCATCACCTTGTCCATTCTAAAGACAGAGGCTTCATCCAATTTTCTGGGTGTTCCTCTATTTCGTTTAATCCTATACGATATTAACTCGTATGTGTGATCACCAATCAAGGTTTCTCCGACAGCGGCTAAAGCTCCTATTATTCCTCGTCCATATTTAAAGGAAAATGCTTTAGCTCCGTATTTTTTTACTAATTTTAACGCTTCATGCTTCTTCACAATGTTTTGTTCTGTCTTTAGAGAGAAATAGGAAAACTCTCTTGGAATTTTTTCACCTAAAAAAAATACGAGTCCTGGATCAGTTTTTCTATCATCTAGA
>JAUWWH010000068.1 GCA_030617005.1 Candidatus Bathyarchaeota archaeon
ATCTAATTATAGATGGAGGGTATATTCCTGTTATCTCACCTATTGCTTTAAGCGAAGAATTTGAACCCTTGAATGTAGATGATGATAGAATGGCGGCTTATATCTCCGGTTTCCTTAAAGCGGATAAACTAATCCTTATGACTGATGTTGAAGGTTTATACTTAGATGAAACATTAATTACGAAGTTATCTGTTTTAGAGGCTAAGGAAATTCTTCATAAAATTGGTCCTGGGATGATTACAAAAGTCTATGCTGCTATGGAAGCTCTGAATATGGGTGTTAAAGAAGTAATTATAACTTCGGGTCAATCAAGTAAACCTATTTCTTCAGCTATTGAACATAAACAGGGAACTGTGATTAGTTATGAATGAAAAAGAAATAATTGATATTGAACAGAAATACATGGCGAATGTTTACGCTAAGAAATCTCTTATGCTTGTAAGGGGTAAAGGCGCCCTTGTATGGGATATTAATGATCAAGAATATATCGACTGTATGGCGGGTTATGGTGTTTGTATTGTAGGTCATTGCCATCCTCAAGTTGTTAAAGCTATACAAAAACAAGCTGAACTGTTAATCTCTGCCCATGGCTCAATATATAATGAGGCTAGATCCCGCTTCCTGAAGAAGTTGATTAGTATTACTCCTAAGGGTTTAAATCAGGCATTTTTATCCAATAGTGGCGCAGAATCTATAGAATGTGCTATAAAACTTGCACGTAAATATACTGGGAAAACTGATATTATTGCGTTTGTAGGTGGCTACCATGGTAAGACCATGGGCGCACTCTCAGCAACATGGAAAAAGAAATACCGTGAACCCTTTTTACCTTTAGTTCCAGGTTTTATTCATGTCCCTTTTGGGAAATCTAATGGCGTAAAAAACGCTATAACTGAAAAAACTGCCGCTATCTTAGTAGAACCAATTCAGGGTGAGAGGGGGATTATCCTGCCCCCTCCTAACTTTCTAAAGGAGCTCAGGGAAATTTGTGATAGTGCAGACATCCTCCTCATCATTGATGAGGTTCAATCAGGGTTTGGTCGAACAGGTAAGTTCTTCGCATGTGACCACTTCAGTGTTGTACCTGATATAATGTGTCTTGCGAAATCTGTCGCAGGGGGAGTTCCTATGGGAGTAACTGTTTCTACTCAAGATATCATGTCCGCTTTTACTCTAGGAAATCACTCTAACACCTTTGGAGGTAATCCGCTTGCTTGTGCTGCTGCTTCTGCGGCTATAGATGTGCTTATAGAAGAGAGACTTCCTGAAAGAGCTGCATCTTTAGGGAGATACTTCATGGATAGGCTAGAAGAATTACGCGAGAAATATAGACTCATTCGAGAAGTTCGAGGATTAGGTCTTATGATTGGAATGCAACTACGCTTCGATATATTAAATATTCTCCAAAACTCTCTAAAGAGGAATGTCTTACTTCTTGATGCTGGGAGAACAGTTATCAGATTTCTACCACCACTAGTCATCACAAAGGAGCAACTCGATAGAGTAGTTAACGTCTTGGATAATGTTATTGGAGAAGAGGAAAGTGAAAGATTACGCAGTTAACCTCCTAACACGACTAGTACGGATTTATAGTCCTACAGGTAACGCGGATGAAATTTCTAATCTCTTGGTCAGTGAGATGCGGTCACTAGGTTTTCGATCTTGGAAGGACGAAGTCGGGAACGCTATTGGCGAGTTTGGAACAGGTAACCCAACAATACTTCTTTGTGGACACATGGATACTGTTCCAGGGGAAATTCCATTCAGGCTTGAAGGAAATAAACTCTTTGGTAGGGGTGCAGTTGACGCTAAATCTGCGTTAGCGGCGATGATTGTGGCTTCCTCAATTCTTCTCAAAGAAGGTTTTCCTGGAAAAATAATAGTAATCGGTGCCATAGATGAGGAAGGTAAAGGTAAAGGCGTACTAAATATTATTAAAACAAAGTTTCCTGCTGACTATGCAATCTTTGGGGAGCCAAGTGGTGTTGATCAAATCACGATTGCCTATAAGGGTAGTCTTCACTTGAAGATGACCTGTGAGACTATGTCTGGTCATTCCGCTGCACCTTGGCTCTTCGAGAACGCTATTGAAAAGGGTTTCAAAGTATGGAATCTCCTTCAAAATATCCATTTTAATCAAGAGAAACCTCACAGTAAGTTCTACTCCATAACGTCCTGCTTGACTGGGATTCGAGGTGGTGGCATCTCTTCAAAAGTTCCTTCCAAGTGTGAGCTTACACTTAACTTCAGGATTCCGCCCTCAATATCATCAATGATGTTATTTAAAGAGATTGAGAAGGTCGTAAAAAAGTATACTAATAACCTTAAAAGTGTAATTATCGATCTAGAGATTGAGGATATTTGTGAACCCTTTGAGACCGATAAGCATTCTATTCTTGTTAATGCTCTCAATTGGGGGATTCGTAAGGTTCGGCGGAAGACTGCAACATTACTACGAAAGACAGGTACAGGGGACATGAATTTATTCGGGAGATCTATGAGTATTCCCGTGGTGACCTACGGTGCAGGGGATGCCAGATTAGATCATACTCAATACGAATATGTAAATATTGATGAATACATTGACAGTATTCAAATTTACTGCGAGAGTTTAAGGAAGTTATCCGAATTCCATAAACGATTGAAAGATAAAAGATAGCACTTTACTTCTTTCGTTCATATAATATATAATAAGTATCTTCCCGATTACTCTTTTCTTTATAATAACATAATTCTATGAACAATACTATCATGAATAATGAAGATTGACTTAATTCGTTCAATAGTAGTGAAGATAAATTAGGAATAATTGAGAGTAATAATAAGTGTGTAGCGCGTATTGAAATATGCTTGTGACTTCATAATATAGAACTTAGACCTGCATCAAGATTCAATTCACACCCTTTCTTATCACAATAAATGAAGTTAAACATAGGGCATAATGTAAGGTCCTTCTGGTATTACCAAAATCCTCGGTTTATCTGTTAAAACCATTTCTCTTGCCGAATCCAGTGCTTCTTCAAGTGAGAAGACTTGACTCATCATCATTTTCTCTATTATGTTCCGCTTTACACCATCTGTAACTATTATCACATTTGTTTGGGTTAATATTCCTGCTAGAATCTGCGCTTGCCATTGATCAACAATAGGTTCCTTTTCCTTAATTTCTTTCAATACTTCTCTTGGACTAGTTGCTTTTTGCATCAGTCTCATAAAATCCTTGTGTCCTCCTAATCCATCTCTACACTTCGAAACCATAATAATAACTCCTTTCCCCTTCACTACGTTACTTGCTGTAGCTATACCTTTAACTGATTGGTATAGGTCTCTATCTAAGGGGTAACCTCCATTAGATACTATTACGATATCCGCGGAACCATGTAATTTCACTTTCCCGTAGGTATTTACAAAGTTTACAGCTTGTTCATGAGCTTCATGTGGATCTCCTGCAAATATGTGAGTAGTTTCCCCTTTGTTATTTATTGAAACATTGATAATGAATGGTAAGTTAATAAAATTCATGAATTCCATCATATCATGGTGTATTGGATTTCCTTTCATTTTTCCATAAGAAGCATATGGATCTTTTATCATATTATACGAGTGATTGTTAAGGATAGCTTCTTTTCCAGCTATAGCTGGAAGAATAGTTTTCCTTCCTCCACTAAACCCGGCGAAAAAATGAGGTTCGACTAATCCGATACCTAATACAAAATCACTTTTCACTGCTATTTTATTTAATATCCCTGGTGTTCCATAAGATGTTTTTTTCTTTAGATCAATCAATTGTCTTTCGTCAGTTGCTGAGTGATTAGTGATATTATATTTCTCAACTATATCTTTCCCTAGTGACTCCATCTTTTCTTTTTTAGACATACCCCTATGAAGACCATTACCGATCAATATTTCTATTTTTTTGGGTTTACAAGACTCTAATTCTTGTAAAATAGGGGGCAGAATTTCCTTCGTAGGACAACCTCTAGTTTCATCTGGTGTTATCACACAAATCTTCTTTCCTTTACCTAAAAGGAGATGTAAGGGTTCAGAATTGAGGGGTCTTTTCAGACTTTGTTTTACAGTTTTTTTTAAATCCCTTAGAGCTTCTACTGGTTGAGAAATTGCTACTTCTAAAAATTCAATAGGAATCTCCGTTTGTAGAAAACTCTTTCCATATGGTACATTTACTAACATCATTATTCTGTGTTTCTTTATGTAAATTTAAATTTGTATTAATAATCAACCTTGTTGAAATTATTCATATTCTTTATCATTAAAACATTTTTAGGAGTATATACCTCCAATCTATAAAATAGAATGATTTGGTGAGTGTAAACTAAATATAGCGATTTAAAAATTATTAAATGAATTAAAAGATGACGTGTATTTTATTCAGGAACATTATCTAAAGTTCAGATTTATAATACTTGACTTTGCAACAATATTACAATCAATTTTGAGACATACCCAGAAGAGTTTTTTTTAATATGATGACTTCCTTCATTAAGAATGAAGGATTTAAGATAATAAAAATATCTAATGGAGAGCGCCTTAACCCACTTTTAGGGATGTTAAAGAAAATAGAAATCTATGTTCTATTCTACCACCTTTGATGAGTCACTAATGTACAAAAAACTATTAGTTCTATGTCCCAGTCTAAATATACTAACTGGTGAATTGCATCATTAAAAAAATAATATCACTCCTATGTATCATTTTTTTTAACTATTTATTTTATATAAACATAGCCATGATCTTTATTATCTCCTCATTATTAATAGACCTTTAAAATAGAACATAAAGGGTTGCGTTTTCTCTGAATTTAAGAGAATATTTGCGTCTTCTCCATTTACCGACTACATCCTGTATCTTGGCTTTTGCTATAATGGGTAGTGTCTCTGCTCCTATTATTTATTTAGATAGGCTCCTCTTACTTCTTTTACAGCTTTTCATGGTTGGCGGAGTATCTGCTAACTTCTTCGATGAGATTCAGGGAAGACCTTGGCATACAACAATTCCTGAGACACATCTTTGGATTGTTAGTTTCTCATCTCTTTTTATTTCAAATCTAATTGGAATATATCTGACTTTGAATGGTGCCCGGTTTTTCTGGTTTTTTTCTCTAGTATGGAGTTTCTTTGCTATCACGTACGATCTTGAGCTCTTTAATGGATTCTTTCACAATACCCCCTCTTTAGCTTTGAGTTGGGGTTTTGTTTGTTTGGGTAATTACTATCTTCAAAGCCTAAAAATCACTCCACAAATCTTAATCATTTCGCTTGTTAATGGTTGTATAGCAGGATATGGTAGAGAACTATACGAAGTAGCTAAACAATATAGTAAAGATAACGACCCATTCTCCTCTGAAGAAAGCCAATTTGCATGGATATTGTTGCAACGACAGATCATAATAATAAATATTATTGCTCTAGCTATGTTAACATACAGACTTTTAATTTAAACTCTCATATTGTTATGAATCCTTCATTTATCTATTAACTAAACTAAATGCGATTATTGTTGTACTTATTACTACGAAGTATCCAACAACATATTTTTATTAGTAGAAAGCAGATTGAATAATTGGAAATTCACCTTGAAGTACCAAGCTCAATATCTTCCTACACAATTATTATCCCTGGATCGAATCATAGGTGGTGGAATACCCAAGGCAAATGTAACTCTTATATATGGTGCGGCTAATACTGGAAAAAGTTCTCTAGCTCTCCAATGCGCTGTTATTTCTGCTAGGCAGAACTTAAAAACAATAATCATAGATTCGGATAACACTTTCTCCCCAACGCGTCTTTCACAAATAGCTAAC
>JAUWWH010000021.1 GCA_030617005.1 Candidatus Bathyarchaeota archaeon
AATCGATCAAAAGCGACTTTAAGGACATCTATTGGAGGTAGAAAGACTCCTCTGAAATGTCCTGCACCATAAGTTGTGCCGAATCCTGATCCGTGCACAAGAAGGACATTCTCCTTCTCCAAGAAGTCAAGTACGAACTCTTTATCATCTTTCCATTTTGAACCAATTGCATCTACTTTCGGGAAGATGTAAAATGCTCCTTCAGGTTTAGTACAGCTTATTCCTTCAATATCGTTAATTCTCTTCAATACGTAATCACGCCTTAAGCGTAACTTTCCAACTGTCTCTTTAATGTGGTTTTGTGGTCCTTCAAGTGCTGCTATTGCTGCGTTCTGAACAGGTGTATTAGCGCAAAGTCTTATTCTCGCCTCTTTCTTCATGCTCTCTTGAAGTTCATCCAACTCACCTTCTGGATCAAAAAAATAGACATACCCAAGTCTCCACCCTGTCATCAAATAAACTTTTGAAAAGCCATTTAAACCCACAATGGGTACATCTTTTACAATAGAGGATGTACTTGTAAATGATCCTTCATACACTATTTTATCATAAATTTCATCAGAGATGATGAGGAGTTCATGTTCAGCTGCTACATCACCTATTTCTCTTAAGACCTTCGGATCATACATGGCACCTGTAGGATTGTTAGGGTTTATTATCACGATTCCTTTTGTTTTATTTGTAACTTTTGATCTGATATTATCTACATCAGGTTGCCATCCCTCTTCCTCAACAGTCTTATATGTAACTGGTTTCCCTCCAAAAAATTTCATATATGCCGTGTATGGTGGATATGTAGGATCTGGAACTAGAACTTCATCCCCAGTCTCAATTAAAGCCCCTAAAAGCATTTGGAGGCCTTCAGATATACCATTAGTTACCATCACATTTTCTGGGTAAATATCTATATCACTATTTTTTTTCTCATTCCTGCATATGGCTTCTCTAAGTTCTAGAACACCTTCAGAGGCAGAGTATGAATTGGACCCATCCTGCACCGCTTTAATCAATGCATCTTTGATATGTTCAGGAGTATCAAAATCATATTTTACTGGATCGCCTATATTTAGATATAATATGTCTCTACCTTGCTTTTCAATCTCTTTAGCAAATACTACTACATCTCTAATTGCGTATCTAATATCTCGCGCTCTTTTACTTACGGTAAACAATCATCTTCCCTCTTCAATAATTACCTTAGAGATTCTAATTATTTACCTTTTAAGGGTTACCCAATAAGATTTATAAATAATATATCTTATGATAATAGTCTATGTCATTAAAAGATACAAATCCTTTTGAAGCTGCTATGAGACAACTAGACCTTGTAGCTGAAGAAATAGGGTTAGATCAAAAGGTCGTTGAAGTACTCAAACATCCTAATAGAGTTGTCATTACTTCACTCCCAGTGAGGATGGATAATGGGATCATCAAAGTGTTCACGGGGTATAGGGTACAATACTCAAGGCATCGGGGTCCCTTTAAAGGTGGTATCAGATACCATCCAAACGTGAATTTAGATGAAGTGAAGGCTTTAGCCGCATGGATGACATGGAAGTGTGCAGTTGCTGATGTTCCTTATGGTGGATCCAAAGGCGGTATCACTTGTAACCCAAAAGAAATGTCTACTGCTGAACTGGAACGTTTAACTCGGAGATACACTGCCAGTATAGTTCATGACATTGGTCCATTTAAGGACATCCCTGCACCTGACATCTATACTGATTCACAGACGATGGCTTGGCTGTTAGATACTTATAGTGAATTTCAAGGTTACGCAGTTCCAGGGGTCGTTACAGGTAAACCTCTCTCTGTTGGTGGATCAGAGGGAAGAGCTGGTGCTATTGGACGTGGCGTCGCTTTATGTACAAGAGAAGCCGCAAGACATCTTGGTCTTGATATGAAAGGTGCAACAGTTGCCATTCAAGGATATGGTAAGGTGGGAAGAAGCGCAGCTAAAGTATTGCGTGAGATGGGATGCATTATTATTGCGATAAGCGATAGTAAAGGTGGTATATTTGCTCAGAATGGTTTGGATCCGTTTGAAGTGCTTGAATATAAGAAGCGCACTGGCAGTGTTGTTGATTTTAAGGATTCTACGTATATCGCAAATAAGGATCTTCTTGAATTAGATTGCGATATTCTCATTCCAACTGCGATGGAGAATGTGCTAACAGAGGAGAATGCTCCTCGTGTAAACGCCAAGATCATTTCTGAGGGTGCTAATGGACCTACAACTCCAGAAGCTGGTGCAATACTGCATAAAAAGGGTATTTTCATGGTTCCTGATATCTTAGCTAACTCTGGTGGAGTAACTGTGAGCTATTTTGAATGGGTTCAAAACCTGAATCGGTTGCACTGGACATTGGATGAAGTTAACCAGAAGCTTGAACAGAAGATAGTTAAGGCTTTTAATGATGTTCTCGAGATTTCAACAAAGCGTAACGTCTCCATGAGGCTGGCCGCTTACATACTTGGTGTAAGTAGAGTAGCTGAAGCTTTTGAGGTCTTAGGTTTATTCCCTTAAATCTTTTCCATCCTTCTAACACATCCCAAATTTTCTTTTTTTCTCTCCATTAACATTCATTAAACTTAGACTGATACATAGACTTTACAATTAAAATGTTTAGAGAATAGTGCGTACCTCCCAAGAAATATTAAAAAGGGAGTAAACAATAAAAAATGGAAAGGTAAATTTGAATAATGTCCAAGATTATAAGAGTAGAAAAGTGGCATGATGTTATTTATTCCATGTGGATCAAAGCTCTTCAGATCTCTATGAAGGTTCAACCTGGCCAATTTGTCATCTTAATGATTGATGAGAAAGGAGAACGCATTCCCTTGACAGTTGCTGATTATCATCGGGAAGAGGGATGGGTGCAAGTTGTATTCCAAACAGTAGGCACTAGTACCATGAAATTGGCTCAAATGAGTATTGGTGATGAGTTCTTCTCCTTTATAGGTCCATTAGGTAAACCTTCTGAAATTAAAAAATATGGAACAGTGATTACAATAGGTGGAGGGACTGGAATCGCCTGTATTCATCCCATAACAAGAGCTCTAAAAGAAGTAGGAAATAAAGTCATTGCCATAATTGGTGCAAGGACAAAGGAGTTAATCATTATGGAAGAAGAGATGAAAGAAGCCTCCACAGAGCTCCATATCACAACTGATGATGGAAGCTATATGAGAAAAGGATTTGTTACAGAGGTTTTAAAGGAGGTATTGCAAGGAGAAAAGAATGTTAGAAAAGTGTGGGCTATCGGTCCAGCAATCATGATGAAGGCTACTTGTGCTGTAGCAAAACCTTTTGGAATTGACGTCATTGTCAGTTTAAATGCAATTATGGTGGATGGAACCGGTATGTGTGGTTCATGCCGAGTTACTGTGGGTGGTCAAACAAAATATACCTGTGTTGATGGACCTGAGTTTAATGGTCATTTAGTTGAATGGCGAGAGTTCATGAATCGACTAACACGGTACACAGAACTGGAAAAACTATCCTCTAAAATGTACAAGAAAAAATGCCAAAGGAAGTAGACGTGTAATGGCTAAAATGATACCGATGAAAGAAAGAGGTAAAAGAACTCCAAGACATATGCCTGAGCAGGATGTACACAAAAGAATCCACAATTTTAACGAAGTGTCCTTAGGTTACACGAAAGAAGATGCCATTTACGAAGCTCAAAGATGTCTGCAATGTCGCTCTCCAACCTGTATGGACGGTTGTCCAGCAGACATAAATATTCCTGAATTTATAAAAAAGATTGTTGAGGAAAATTTTACAGGTTCCTATTTCGAGATATTAAAAACGAATAATCTTCCTGCTATAGCTGGTAGAGTCTGTCCACAAGAAGAACAATGTTCCAAAGCCTGTGTATGGAATAAAGCGAATAAGGCCATTCACATAGGGCGATTGGAACGCTTTGTCGCTGATTGGGCTCGAGATAACAAAATACATCTTGAACGAGTAGGAATCGAAAAGAAAAATAAAAAAATAGCGATAGTCGGTTCCGGCCCAGCGGGTTTAACATGTTCTGCTGACTTGGTGAAGATTGGTTATGATGTGACATTATTTGAAGCGCTTCAAAAACCGGGGGGTGTATTAGTTTATGGAATCCCTGAGTTCAGATTACCAAAAGCCATTGTAGAGTATGAAATCGGTGAAATTAAGAGATTAGGAGTAACCATCGAAACAGATTTCATAGTAGGTTTAACAAAGAGTGTTGATGAGTTGGCAGAGGAATTTGACGCCATTTTCTTAGCGAATGGTGCTGGTGCACCACGGTTTTTACATCTTCCCGGAGAAAACCTCAACGATGTCTATTCCGCAAACGAATTTCTAACCCGATCCAACCTTATGAAAGCCTATGCATTTCCAAAATATGATACACCGATCAAAGTGGGAAAAAAAGTAGCTGTTATAGGTGGAGGAAATGTTGCTATGGATTCAGCAAGAACCGCTTTACGGTTAGGCACCGAAGAAGTTCATCTTGTCTATAGACGAACAAGCAAAGAAGCACCAGCACGGAAGGAGGAACTTACTCATGCTGAAGAAGAAGGGATAATCTTCGATTTTCTCACACTTCCTTTAAAAATATTAGGCAATGAGCAAGGTGACATAAACGGGATGGAATGTATCAAGATGAGATTAGGTGAACCTGACGAATCAGGAAGGAGAAGACCCATTTACATAGACGGAACAAATTTTATCTTACAAGTAGACCTGGTCATTGTCGCTATTGGAACAGCTGCAAACCCCATTGTCGCAAGAAGTGCAACTGGTGTGAAGACGAATAAATGGGGATATTTTATCACAGACGAGAATACATGTTCAACAACCCGAAAAGGGATATTCGCTGGAGGAGACATCGTTCGTGGAGCGGCAACAGTCATTTCTGCTGTTGGAGATGGAAAGAGAGCCGCAAAAGCAATAAATAACTTTCTTCAGTAGTCGATTTAAATATTAAAACATAAAAATTCTTAGTTTTTCAGTTCTATGAATTTATAGGCGGCTGTGGTCTAGCTTGGTCTAGGACAGGAGCTTCCCAAGCTTCTAACCCGGGTTCAAATCCCGGCAGCCGCACCACTTTAGAACTGAATAAAGAAACATAAAGGTTAAATAGTTTAGAAAAAACGTTAGATGTCTAATGAACCCAGGTGTTCCCAATACTTCAAAATGAGATAGGCGCTGTCTTAGTAGTGGGTGGAGGGATTGGAGGAATACAGGCTTCCCTCGACTTGGTTGAATCTGACTTCAAGGTCTATATGGTTGACATTTTCCCCTCCATAGGTAGAATTATGACAAAGTTAGACAAGACCTTCCCAACAAATGATTGTTCAATGTGTATCCTTGCACCAAAAATGATTGAAAGTTCAAGACATCAAACTATTACAATATATTCTTATTCAGAAATCAAAGAAGTGAGTGGATCTGTTGGAAATTTTAGGGTGAAAATTCTAGAACATCCTCGTTATGTTAACGCTGAGACGTGCACTGGATGTGGAGTATGCGCGCGCTAGGTTGAACCTTCAAAAGCCGAAGAAGTCCTAAATATGCAACAGGTATATGGATCGCGGGCTAAAAATATTAATCACTTTCTGAACTTTTGCAGTCTTCCTAATAGCTCTTTATCACCTTCGTAATCTCCAGCACATGTTACTATTATACCATCTACAATGCCTTCCAGTTTTGTTGCAAATTCTTCAACATGTTCCATAGTTGTAGTGATCGGCCACCCAATCATTTTTACAATCTCCGCATTTCTAGGCGTTCCTACCAAGAAGTACGAGTAGATGGGCTTGTTTAGACGTTTGCACTCTTTAGCTACCTGCTCTAATATAGATAAGGATTTATCTTCAAGCCTCATGAAGAAGAAGAAGTCCCATACATCCCTTACCCGCGTAATAGTATCCTCTACAGATCGACGTGCCGTAAGCAGGCAACCCAGCTTCAAGTTTTTGACACGTACCGTTTTGTGTAAGAATTCTTGAGCTTCCTCAGAAGTTTTTAACGCCTTTATAGGTTCTCCATACTTAGGAATATCGCCCATAGTAAGTACAATGCCATCAAGACCTACAGTATCCGCCGCTAAAGCCAAACCTCCTACTTCGACTGGGCCTTTGTAGTGTAATATAAATATGGGTATTACTATTTTATCAAGGTATTTAGTCTTGAGTACACAACTCACAGCTGTACCGCTGGCTGCTGGTATACCAGCAGCATTATCAGTGACATTCCACCCATCAACTAGGTCTTTGACCTCTTCGGCAACCTTCAGAAACTTACGTGTTGGAACAAACTCGTGTAATATTTTCATCGATACATCACGACTAAAGATAAATTAGTTATAGTAAAAAAATCTTGTGTATACAATGTGCTTACGGGTGTTCCGGTGACGCGCGCGCTTTAGCTCTGGATCATTTCCCTGAACCCTATAGAAATTTTTTTAACATATTCTAGTATTAGTTGTGTTTAGTAGAGGTAAGATGAAATGAGTACTATATTAGATGATTTGGTGAAGATCAAGACTGTCGATAAGTATGATCTGTGCAATATTTTGTTGAAGTTACCTGAGATATGTGAAGATGCCATCAAAAGAGCTGAATGTCTCACAATCCCCGATGAAGTGAAAATAACCGATAACCGTACTATAACCTACAAAAAACCAAAGAAGATACTCATTGTTGGAATGGGTGGTTCTGCTATTGGTGGAGATATTCTAAAGGATTGGTTGAGGGAAACCCTGCCAATTCCTATAGATGTTTGTAGAGAGTATAGCTTACCAGCCTATGCTGATGAGGAAACTTTAGTCTTAGTCTCCAGCTATTCTGGGAATACTGAAGAAACTCTAAGCATGTTCCTTGAAGCTTTAGAGAAACGATGCATGACCATTTCGATCACTTCTAATGGATCTTTATTAGATTTCAATGAGACCTTGAACTTACCTTTTGTTAAACTACCAACAGGATATCCTCCGAGAAGTGCGATCCCTTATCTTTTCTTTCCTTTGGTTATTTCACTAAAAAAACTGGGAATTTTATCTGGAGTAAATGATGAAATTAGAGAGGCGATAACGGTTTTAAAAAAGGTTAGAGAGGAGATTAAACCTGAAAATCCTACTTTGCAGAATATTGCAAAGCAAATAGCTAAGGGGGTTAAAGGTAGTATCCCTTTCATATGTGGCTTTGGGTTTTATCGAAGTATTGCACTTCGAATAAAGACCCAGTTTAATGAGAATGGAAAGACCCCTGCTAAATCTGAAACATTCCCTGAACTGAACCATAATGAGACAGTTGGTTGGACAGGTTTAAGGGAATTGACCAAGAATTTTAGTGTAATCCTTATAAGGGATAATCAAGAACCACTCGAAATCAGAACTCGAATTGACGTAACTAGAAAACTTGTTTTCGATAGTGGAGCTAAAAATGTTTTAGAGATCTATGCTAGGGGTGTTGCCAAACTTGCAAGAATGCTTTCTGTAATGTACATAGGTGACTTTGCCAGTGTTTACCTCGGAGTCTTATATGGGTTCGATCCTACACCTGTCAAGATAATCGATGAACTGAAACTACAATTAGATAAAAAAATGAACAAAGCAGAAGAATTAAAAGATAAGTTTTGGGATATGTTATCAAATTGATTTTTCATTCTCTTATTAAATTACATCAATTTCCCCAATTCTTTTTCTTATCATCTCTTCAGTTATGATTCCCTTCCTAATTATTATAGGAGGCTCCTTTAGCATATTAATTATAGTTGACGGTGTGCCACTAACCATACCTCCATCAATTATTAGATCTACAATCTTTCCAAGTTGATCGGAAATCTCATTGGCATTTACTGGATTGATCTCTCCATGAATATTTGCACTGGTAGCTATTATTGGTACGTTTAACATCTTGACTATGGTTAGTGGTACAGGATGATTTGGCGCTCTTAATCCTACGCCGATCTTCCCTCCAGTAACAATTTCTGGGATTATTGAAGTTTTTTCCAATATGATCGTTAGCGCTCCAGGCCAGAACGCTTCTATCAGTCTCTTCGCCTTTTCAGTGATATTAACGAGACTCTGCGCCATTTTTAAACCAGAAACAGCGATTGGTAAAGGTTGATTGAGTGGACGTTTCTTAATTCTAAAAATTTTATACACTGCTTCTGAATCCAAAGCATTTACTCCTAATCCATAGACGGTATCAGTCGGGTATATGATGACTTTTCCTCTCTTTAGTGTCTCTACGATTTTTGAAATTTCTCTTAAACTTGGATGTGCAGAATCAATAACTACTATATTCACTATGAATCA
>JAUWWH010000229.1 GCA_030617005.1 Candidatus Bathyarchaeota archaeon
TCTTGTGAGCAGATATGGTCTGATCGCATATGCTAACAGCTTAGATCAAATTGGTCCCCTTTCGAGAAATGTTTACGACTGTGCCTTGTTATTGAATGTTTTAACTAGTTATGATCCGAAGGATAGCACCTCAATTCGAGTTCCATCTCAGGATTATACACAATTTTTAGTTGATGATGTTTCGGATCTAAATATTGGAATACCTAAAGAGTTTTTTGGGGAGGGAATCGATGAGAGAGTTTCGAAAGTTATATGGGAGAGTATTTACACTATGGAAAAGTTTGGCGTTACATGGGAAGAGTTATCTCTCCCAACTCTTAGATATTCATTAGCCGCATACTACTTGATTGCTATGTCTGAAGCGAGCTCTAATTTAGCTAGATATGACGGAGTGCGTTATGGGTATTCAATAGATGATGATTCAAAGGATTGGAGTGAAGTCTACTCGAAGAATAGAAGAATAGGGTTCGGTTCAGAAGTGAAGAGACGGATAATATTAGGTACCTATGCTCTGTCATCAGGATATTACGATGAATATTATCTTAAAGCACTTAAAGTTAGAACATTAATAAGGGATGATTTCAATAAAGCTTTCAAAAAGTTTGATGTATTATTAGGACCAACGATGCCTATTCCTCCTTTCAAAATCGGAGAAAAGATTGCGGATCCTCTTTCATTGTACTTAACTGATCTCCTAACGGTTCCAGCTAACCTAATAGATTCACCAGCTATATCTGTGCCCTGTGGATTCGTTGATGATCTGCCAGTTGGTATGCAAATAATTGCTCCAGCCCTTAGGGAAGATCTATTGTTTAAGGTAGCCCACATCCATGAACAGAATCACGGATTCAAAGATTATGCACCCAAATTATTAGGTTAGTCATGAAGTTGTAACTTTACTGGAAGCGGGAAACGATGGTAAATACTAAAATGGATAGAAATGTGAAAATTGGACTTGAGATCCATTGCCAACTTACCAACTTAAACACTAAGCTATTCTGTGGTTGTTCAGCTGACTATAGGGGTAAACCACCGAATACACATGTTTGTCCAGTCTGTCTGGGCATCCCCGGTTCATTACCCGTAGGAAATAAAGATGTAGTTAAAGATGCGATCTTAGTAGCCCTTGCTCTAGAGTCCAAAATCATGAGTAAACTCTTTTTCTTCAGGAAGAACTATTTCTACCCTGATATGCCTAAGAACTTTCAGATTTCTCAGTACGATAAAGCTGGTGGTGTTCCTATAGCTATCGGAGGTCATGTCCCTATACAGGTGAGTAATCGTGAGAAAAAGGTTGAGATAATTAGAATACAGCTAGAAGAAGATCCGGCAAAACTTCTCCACCAGGGATCTATTGATGTTTCACCTTACACGCTAGTAGATTATAATCGGGCGGGTATAGCCCTCTTAGAGATCGTTACAGAACCATGTTTAAATTCTCCCAAAGAGGCTAGAATCTTCCTTCAGAAACTCAGGTCCATTCTCGAACATTTAGGAGTGTCAGATGGTAAGCTTGAGGGTGCTATGAGGTGCGATGCAAATATTTCCCTTATTGATGGAGATCGGGTGGAGATAAAAAACATCTCCTCTTTTAAGGAGGTTGAAAGGGCATTAACTTTCGAGATAGTTCGCCAGAGATCTTTGTTTTCTAGAGGTAGAAAAGTTGAAATGGAGACTAGACATTGGGATGTTGTTCGAAGAATTACGATATCTCTACGAACCAAGGAAGCTGAGCAGGATTACAGATACTTCCCTGAACTGGATCTTGTGCCCATAACCATCTCAAAGGAGGCGATTGAGAAAATAAGGAGGAAGATGCCTGAGCTTCCTGACGCAAGACGAAAGAGATTCATGGAAAAGTATAAACTTTCGGCATATGATGCGGGAGTATTGATAGGTAATAAAGCCTTAGCTGATTTCTTTGAGGAATGTGTCAAAATTTATCCGTATGCTAAAAAAATCAGTAATTGGGTTATGACGGATCTTCAACGGTGGCTACACGAGAAGAATGTTGAGATTTTTGAGTCTAGGATTACACCACAAGCTCTTGTAAGCATGATCCGCCTCATCGATGACGGAACTATCAGTGGGAAAATCGCGAAAAGAGTTCTACCAGAACTGATTATAACCGGAAAGTCTCCCGAGGAGATCGTTGAGGAGAAGCAACTATTACGAATATCTTCCCGACAAGAAATAGAGAAGCTAGCAGATAAAATTCTTCAGGACAACCCTAAAGCGGTCAAAGATGCATTGGTTGACGAGAAAGCAGTACATTATCTTGTCGGTCAACTTATGAAGCTCTCAAAAGGAAAAGCTGATCCGCAGCTATCAAATGTGATAATGAAAGAAAAGTTGAAGAACCTCCTTGATAAGTAGGAAATCCTCAAAATGGGATGATGTTAGAGACGAAATCTATTATTCTTTTTTCCCGTCTCAATGTGATTTTACCGATAGTCCATCCTAGAATAGCTCCAACAAAAACATCTAGGGGATAGTGTATTCCCAAATAAAGTCTACTAAAAGCGATGAGAAAAGAGAGAAAATAGAGACTTGAAGAAACAAGAGATATCTTTCTTGTTACCACGGCAGAGAGAGTGAAGAGTCTTGTTGAATGACCACTTGGAAAACTTGTCCCTAGTTCATTTATAAATGGGATAATTGTAGGCAGGGTTAAAAATGGTCTAGGTCTTGAAATGAGTTCTTTTATGAGAAATACGGTAATAGTTCCGATTAATAAGGATATGAAAATTAGAATAGCTTCTTTTTTATGACCGAAAAAATGGAAAAGAAGTGAAAATATTACAATAACTGAGGCTCTACCCATTTGGGTTAAGACAAAAAAGATATTATTGAGGAGAGGATTTGTCAGAGCAGGATTAATCTGAACGAGTATTGAAGCATCCAAAGAAGAAATCCATGAAGGGAA
>JAUWWH010000139.1 GCA_030617005.1 Candidatus Bathyarchaeota archaeon
ATACCCTCCAAGCTACCATACTCCAGAGTAACATATACCCCTTTTTTTATAAAATTCTAGATTGAACAAACTCTATGGCAGGAATACCAATAGCCTCCAGGCTACCAATCCCTAAGGTTAAAATAATATTTCGAGTGAGGTTCGATTAATGATACGTGAAGTCTATTTGATGGAAAGCAATTATAAACTCTGTTTTTTCCACTCTCTCACTCACCCTTCTCAAACAGCAAGTAGTGATAGACAGTGTATGCCATCGGTCCCGCACCCATGCCAGCCGTTTGATAGGTGTGGAGACGCCAGCCATTCATTTGGAATCCCTCAATTGTTTTACTGACATCCTTGTGGTGCTCAACTTTCACACATTCATATTCTTTCAACTTGACTTCACCTCCCCAGTCTTAATCATAACACGCTACAGGGATTAAAATTTAGTCCCAAACCCAAAATAAAGTCGATTTAACTAAAAAAAGAAGGAGAGATAACGTTAACTAATAACTGGTAGATTATCTCTTACCCATTGGTGGGATAACGCCGAGTTGTTGCATCATGCCAAGCAAATCAAGTCTACTCCAAATTTCTGCAATCTTATCGTCAACGATGCGGAATATGTTGACTCCCTGAAAAGTAATATTTTTTCCTGTCGGGGGTATGCCTCGATATTCTCCTTTGTGTATGCCTGTAATTGTAAATCGGCACGCAACTTTGTCTCCTTCAGCGAAAAGATCATCAATTTCCATACAGACGTCAGGGAAGGCGTTTTGAGTCATAATCGACATTTTTTGATAAGCCTCTGTTGATAAATCTCTACCAGTAGCATGGTGATAAATGAAGTCAGAGGATGCTACCTGATCTATTACTGATAAATTCCCTTGATTAAAAGTCTCTTCCATATAACAACGGATAAGTGCCTTATTTTCTTCAACTGACATATTAAAAACTCCAACTATCTATATCTCCACTCATCATATATAAAATCAGTACAAAGTACATTTTTACAAAGTTGTTAAATGATTCAATGTGATGGGTTAAAAAATTATAACAGATAACAATGTATTAATAATAAGATTACATAATGTGGTTGAACAATGGACGATAAGTTTTCATACTTAGCAGGTATTAATGGATTTTTCTTCGGATTGATAGGTGGAGGATGGTTCTTGTTGTTGATTACATTGAACATTTTGGTGTCAAATGTAAACTGGACTCTGATGGATGAAAAAAATTGTATTAATGTTAATAATTCATTAGATTTGTTAAGTTTGGACTTCTATTAACCTTAACGAATAATAAAGACATCTAGTGATTCTTTGGTGGAGATAATATATAATGTCGAGTAGGTCAAACGATAAATCCAAGTTTCGTAAAGGACTGAAGTTTTGTGAAGAAAATGTTCAAATTTAATGGATAAAATGAATAAAGCAGTTCAGATTAGTGAGTTTCTTTTTGCTTTTTATTTAGGATCAGTAGTATTAGAAGAATACAGAAAAGCGTTTCTAATTCTTGAAAATTGGGATAAGGAAAGGATTACTATTAAATTATGGAAGAAAAAATTTACTAAACACCATCCTAAATTGCGACATATACTGAAGGTAAAATAAGTAAACAAATACACTATCAGATGTAGTTAATACCGCTACGATTTCAGTTCATTTTAGCTAAGGCGGGGATGTGAACAGGGACTTGGATTTACCCCGCTGGACTAAAGACATGTCTAATTTCAAACGAAGTTCTCCTTATGTACAGACCATAAAGGTTTAATTCTTGATGAGAAGGACAGGGCGAACAGAGTTCCTAATAAACTGAAGATAATCCCTTTTACTGTAGACTGAATGTATACTGGACTTAGAGCTATGAAACCAGAGAGGCCTAGAACTGAGAGTCTATAGATTAAGTATGGAACAGACGCTATGGCTCCTGATATCATGGATATGAGCAAGAGGTATATTTTTCGCTTCTTTCCTTTAAGCTTGTTTATGACAGGTAAGAAGAAGAGTATATCAAATGTCAGTCCTCCAAGAGCATATCCCAACCCAACAACCAATACATAAAGTGATGCTGAACGACGTATGATTCTAGTAACTAGTGCAACGATCGAAGCCATGGTTGAAACTCTACCAAACTTCCCAGTAAGCTCAGCTAAGATTAGCATGACGAGCCAACCCACAAGTCGGTTGACTACTCCATGTAGAGAGATTGGGCCAACTGAGATGCTTCCAATGATTGGACCTAATGATAATTGAGATGCTATCCAGAAAGAAGAGAAAATTGAGATTAATGCAAATTCCCGTGTACTTATTCCATGCAGTATTGTAGAGTGTTTTTTGTTACTTTGGGTTCTGTACAATTATCTTCCACGTTCCCTTATCAACTCGCATTACTTCTGGTTTCTTATATCCTCTCTTCTCTATGGCAATAGGAATGTCTTTTACAGAAGGTGGATTGTCAAGAATGATTTCAAGAGTATCTTCTGGAGAGAGGTTCTGTAGGGCTCTCAAGGTCAGCAGTTCAGGGTAAGGGCAGACCTGACCGCGAACATCTAAGGAGTATCTTCCTTTACCTATTCTCTGAATATCACTATTTTTCATCTAGTTTTATCCTCCTTTCGAGTTAAGGTAGAGTTTTAGCTCTTTTATGGTGGATTTATTACAAAATTCTTTCAAGCTTTCGGATGTCTTTCTTTTCTCAAAATAGTTACTCAAGAGAGATTCAATCATAAGTTTCAATTTATCGGTTGGAATGTTTTCTTCGATTCTTCTTCCCATAGAAGGTTTTTTCCCAAATCCTCCTCCCAGCAATATGCTGTAATACTGTTTCATAACGCCATTCTCTCTTGTCAGGTTACCAGCTAATCCTATCTCAGCTATAAGATTTGCACAGCAATTATTGTGACACCCACTGACATATATCCGAAATCCAGCTGCATTTAACAATTCATTATCGATGTGTCTTTCTAAGTGATATACTATCTCTTTAGAGATCTCCTTTGCATGAGGGGTTGTTGTCTTACCACAAAATTCTGAAGCACATCCCATACTATTCCACCGAAGTTTAGATCCTTGTATTGAGATTCCAATTTTTTTAAGGTCTTTCAAAAGCAAATCCTTTTGCTCTACATTGGGTATAATGAGGTTCTGTGAAGGGGTGAGTCTCAAGTCTCCATTTCCATACTTATCAGCTAAATCTGCAAGGGAAATCATCTCATCACAGGATATATATCCCCCAATGCAAGGGACGTTTACATAGTAATATCCCTCTTGACTCTGTGGTTGTATCCTTTCATGTCCTCCGTCCCTCAAAAAAACGGGACCATTATATAGTTCTAGATGCTTTCCAACTTTTTCTTCTAGAGTGCTGAGGAACTTCTTGAGTCCCCAGTTGTGTAATAACCATTTGAATCGAGCTTTTGCCTTGCTCTCGCGGCTTCCATAATCCCTATGGATCTCAATAGTAGCCACCGCTACATTAAAAGCGTCTTCAGTCTGAACGAAGACACCTGTAGGTGTAGCCAACCTTGGACCAGGTAAGGAGGCGCCCATACTCCCACCTATCAAAAGGGTGAAACCAACATCATCATTTTTTTTAACAGCTACAAAGGAAAGGTCGTTAGTTATGGCCCTTGTACAATCATATCCACATCCAGTAATTGAAAATTTAAACTTTCGAGGCATATCCTGAAAATCTGGGTTTCCAATGAAGAAGTCACTTAATTCTTTGAGAAGGGAGGTTCCATTCAATAGTTCATCTTTTTCAAGGCCAGATACTGGGCAGCATACAATATTCCTAGCGTCGCCATACCTGGCACCGCTGAAGCCTTGACCGCACATATCCGTTGTGAAGCCTAGTTCATCCATAACTGAGAAGATTTCTAGAGCGTCTGTAGCATCGATCCAGTGTAATTGGATATCCTGTCTATTAGTTATCTCAGCTTGACCCCGACTGTAAGTCTTAGTTAAATCAGCTACACTACGCAGTTGACTAGAATCGATGAAGCCTCCCGGAATCTTTATCCTAAGGAAATGGGGGGAACCTGTCGGGTTTAATGGATTGCTATCACGTCCAAGGGAATATCGTCCTATGAACCGATTCATATCATCTACATCTAATTTGATCAAATTTTTAACCTCACAAAAGAATAGTTATCAACTATCATCGAGTTATACAGATCATTCTCACCTTGTTTAAGTCCACTAATATGCGCAACTCTTTCACCATGA
>JAUWWH010000218.1 GCA_030617005.1 Candidatus Bathyarchaeota archaeon
GAAAATACGCCTCCATGGGGTTAACTTCCTCATCTATCACGGGCGAAGTCTAGACGATGTCATACGTGTGATTCCGGAGGTGACATACCAGAACTTGGAGCATAGTACACAGATAGCCATGAGACAACTCCTTAAGGTTCGCCATCTAGCACCTACATATGGCAGTAAAACGCCAATAGCTCCTTTACCAAACGATGCATTAGTCATAGATACCCCCCCAGATATATTTCACGCAGGACACCTCCATGTTATAGGATACGAGATGTACCGAGGGACATTAATAGTCAACTCAGGAGCATGGCAAAGTAAAACACCGTTCCAAGAGAGAATGGGTCTTACTCCGATGCCAGGAATTGCACCGATAGTTGACCTGAACTCATTTAATATCATGCCAATTAATTTTCTGTCCTAACTATAAAAAATTCTTTTTTAATCTCTACTATTGAGTTGAATTCTAGATAAGTAAAATAAATAGCTACTAATTGGAGAACACCTCAGAGAAAAGAGGGGTATATTCAATTAAAGTGGTAATGCGAGAGCTATATAGATCCTGTAACAGCTGGATGCTGATAAGAAGTCAATCATTATTGTATTGAAAAGAAAAGGGATAGATACCTCATCTTTTAAGAGGGGGCATCCTAACATTATTTTAAATTCTTCCAAAAAATAAATTGGTGGTCCCCCCCACCCCCTCACTTCCAGTAGAAATATATTAAGGAAGTTAGTAGTATGTTGTATATAATTTGTAAAAATATACCCTATTATCTATACCTTTTTTTAATATTTAATATTATTGTAAAAGAAAATAGAGTGTTATGTTCAATTTAGTAACTTGTTTAAGAAGACAATTCATATTTTCCAGTGGAAATTTAGGGGAAGGTGTCAATAGATCTTTTCTGTATCCTTCTTAGCTTTTAGCTAGATCTCCCTTTTTGACTATTTTATAGAGATTACTTTTATCTTTGTGAACTGTTGTGAACCTCTAAGTAAAATATTGCTACTTCCTGCTTAATTTAAAAAATTAACGGAGAATTAAAGTACATTTCAATCTTTATGGACAACCCCTTCTCTTCCACTGGAACCTTTAGGTTATTTGTTTCTTACCTTGTTTATTCAAAGTAATATGCTGTGAACTCCTGAATTCTTAAATATGTTATAATTTAATCTTTTTTTTTAAATATATGCCTATTTTAAGCTTTTTTTTCATCATTTCATAAACTGTTAACAGGATAACCTTTTAAACTGTGAACATGTAATATTGTTAACACTACAAGGAAGGATGTTCTATGCCTGCCCGTCGAGTAAAGATTGAAGTAACAGCTAATAATGGAGACAAATTAAGTGTTGTCTTCGAAGGAAAGATTAATAGAAACAAATTACTTCAAGTGTTAGATTTTGTAGAACTCCTTGGTGGCATGCCAGCAGTAGAGGAAGAAAAAACGTTAACTTCTATTTCAAAATTCGATAAACTTCATAACATCGTTAATAGTAAGTTTCCTATTGGTTGGTTCACTTCACAAGAGATAATGATCTCATACGAGGATACTTTTAATGAACCAATTGGTCTTAGTACAGTTTCTACGTATTTATCTCGACTCTCAAGAAGGGGCTTTCTTATACGGTCCGGCTCTTTCGTGGAGCGAAGATATAAACTTAGACGAGCGGTTCAACAAGAGAAGTCACCTATTAACCCATAACCTCTTCTAAGATCTTTTTAAGCGAGCTCATCCATTCTTCGTGATTGTAGATGCTATTTTTTCCGCTTTTTTCTCCCGAGTCTTCTTTTTGAGTTTCTTTGTGGGTCTGTAGGTGAAGGGCTTTCTATGGGTGTCTCTCTCTATGTATCCTTCCTGCCAGAGTTTCTTCATGAGGCGTGCGGTATGTTCACGTGTCTTCCCAATCTTCTTCTCCATCTTCGACGCCGTCATGGAACCCTCCTTCACTAACAGGTTTAAAACCAGTCGCTCTGTTTCTGTGATCCTGGAGAATGGCTGTTCCTCCGTCTGTAGCATCATCTCTCTTCTCTCTAGTCTAGGGACTTGTTGGATCTTCTCATTGAGTGTGTTTATTCGTCTTTGGAAGACCTCTTGTTTCTTCCTTAAATTTTGGACTTCTCTTTGCATTTCCATCATATGGGTCATAAGCTCCCTATCAGACGCTGAGGAGGTCTGTACCAGTCTTGTCAAGCTCACAAGTTTTCTTTCTAACATCTGCAGCTTTACTGTTTCATGGGTCGTCTTAGTTTGTGCCACATTCACCCCTAAGACTCTTTGTACACGCAGCTCCCCCTTCCCATCTTTCAACTTATGAATTGTCGATATCAGTTCCTGTAAAACGACCTCGGCGTTCTCATACTCCTCCATTGTTTGCAGCAGTACTCTACGGTAACCGATCGCAAAGGTCACTATCCCTAAAACGAAGATCGTAACTGATGTATATGTTAAGATTTCTCCGATACCCAACTCCTAACCCTCTACCCCTCATCAAAACGAATCGTGGAAGAAAGAACATCGATCTTTGTAATTATGCCAACTAATGTTCCTTTATCAATAACCGAGACGGCTGAATGACCTGAAGACATAATACTCAAAACCTCATCAATACCCATAGAAGGGTTTACTGTGATAAATGGATTTTCCATGATGTTATAAATGGGAGTAAAGAACATTTTTCGTATATTTCCGCCTCTAGTTAATCTATGTATGATAGTGGATTCTTTAATACTACCCACCATAACTTTCTCTTTTAAAACAGGGAGCTGGGAAATGTTGTGTTTTCGCATTAATTCAACAGCTTTACGTACAGTATCTGTGATTTTGACAGTTATCACAGGACTATGCATGACGTCCTTAGCTATCTTACCTGCCTTAATCAAAGATAAAGCTCCTAGGATCTTCCTAACTGTTGAAAGGCGTGGATCAACTGAATTTTTTTCAATCCTTGCTATTAAGGATTGACTGACACCCGCTTTCTTAGCTAATTTCTTTTGGGTTAA
>JAUWWH010000035.1 GCA_030617005.1 Candidatus Bathyarchaeota archaeon
GAATACGCGTATAATGCACTCATTGAGGTTATGGGTGCAAATCAAGGAGAGAAAATGATTATCGTGTGTGATGATAGTAAAGAGCGAATAGGTGAAGTCTTTACTAAAGCGAGTTTAAAGGCTTCATTATACACTAGAATGGAGCTCTTGGAAACTGAGCCAAATGAATATCGAGAGGAACCCTCTCAAGACATAAGAGAGGTTTTTAGTGAGAGGAGACCGGATCTCGCGATTAACCTGTTGAGAGGGATAGCTGAAGAGACCCCGTTTCGGATACAACTTATCCATTTGGAAACAAGGAACAAAGACATCCGTTTAGGTCATGGACCTGGAATCACCTTGGACATGTTAACTGAAGGCGCTTTAGCGTTGAACATTGCAGCATATAAGAAGATGAATGCTCAAGCAGATAGAGTAATCGCAGCGACTTGGGGAGCTCAAAGAATTGAAGTGACAACACCGAATGGTACAAATGTGGAACTTTCCATTGAGAACCGAGGATTCTTCAAGGATACAACGATTACGGATGAAAAGTGGGGGAATTTACCAACCGGAGAAGTGACTGTGGGTCCCATAGAGAACAGCCTTAAAGGAGTTATTGTCTGCGATTTAGCCATAGGAGGAGTGGGTCTTATAGAGAATAATTTGAAAATCATTAGTGAAGAGGGGAAAGTTAAAAGTTTAATTGGAGAGGGATTACCTAAAAAAGTTTTAGGGAAGGTTAAAAGAGCGCTCTCAACGGACATAATGGCTTCTGTCATCGGCGAAATGGGTATTGGATTAAACCCGAAAGCGCGAATTATGACGGAATTTTTAGAAAGCGAGAAGGTTTATGGGACTGTCCACTTTGCCTTCGGTCGAAATATAGATTACCCTACAGGCGGTGAAAACAACTCAGCTAACCACATGGACTTTCTCATATCTGAACCTTCCGTTGTTGCTTATTTCCCTGATGTGGGGGAAGTTGAGATCATCAGAGATGGACAAATACTCGTTTAGAAGATAAGCATCATTTGTTTTAAATTAGAGTATTTATTAGGTAATGTGTCTGTTTATGCAAAATTGTTGGCGGTGTCTCTGTTGTCGTGGTCTGAGGTAGACATTGTGAAAACTTGAGCTATTTAAGGTTCTTAATATTTTCCTTTAACTGTTTAATTTGGTCCATGACGGATACTGTCTCTTTGAAAAGGTCGTTTCGTACCTTAATCCCTTCACGTAGTAAGAAGCTTATGGCTGCAGGGAGGTCACTGAAGACTCCGAGTTCGATCAGGGAATTGATCTTTGTCCATTCTGTAGTATTTAACAGTAAGTTCTTCTCCCAAAAATTGTCAGCTGAATTTGATTCAGGTAGATAATGAAAGGTGGGCTCATCCAGAGTTTGATTAATCGGATCTGGGATAATCTCAAAATCCGTGTCATAGTTAGCTACGACAATACCGTCTGGTTCTGTCATAATGACGCGTAACCAGGTCATTGAACCTAGAAGATACTTCAATACTTTTGACCTTAGATAGGTTATGTTACCTTCCACGAAGGGGGTGTCTGAAAAACTCTTCTTTGCAACTATCTTGAGGAGTTCACTCTTCTTCAGATGTTTACCGATTGGTGCTAAGACGATCTGTTGAGCTAAAATGGGTTCTACTTTTCGTATCGTTACATTATTTCCAGGTGAAACCTGAGCGTTGCTTCTTATCAGATCATTTAAGCCGATACTGTCACCGTTAAAGTCGTCTTTATCAGTTGCAACCACACGGGCTGCTGTCGTTTTTTTACCTTTAATCTCGATCAAATCACCCTCGACAAACCCCATCTTATCAATTATCTCGGTTCCTAGCTGCGCGCCGTATCTTGGAGTTTGCTGAAAACGACCAGCGAGATCTAGTTTCACATCTACCGCGATTACTTTAAATTCGTTATCCATCTCAAAGAGATATTGATTGAGCGATATTATACGTCATTTTTTTACATAATTGATTAAAATGGGATGAAACTGGATAGGAAAAATTGTCTCAAAAATGTAATTGAGAACCGCAACACCTCAATTCATGTAATAGTCACAGATATAGCTCAGAGTTACTCAAACCAACATTTAGTTTAATGGCATATAACATCCGCATTTACCCCTTATGAGACGGACTGTTTGAACATAAATCGCTCTTAGAAGGATGGTGAGTGTTTATGTTTTATTGGACTGAATTGAAGTCTTGATGAATCTTGTGAGAATGATGATAGGCAGTACTTCAAAGTAGCCAAAGAGCATGAGGATGATGAAGAATGTTTTACCTAGGAGATGGATTTGGGAGACATCAAGAATTTGAGGTCCAGTGTTCCCTAACGCTCCTCCAACTTGGAAGAGGATGTCTATGAAGGAATGATTAGATAGGAAGGGGTATAGAGCAAACACTCCAATCACTAGGATCACAAGAAAGATGGCAATGTAGGTGAGGTCTTCCTTCGTTTTTTTATCAATCGTGATCCTTTTGCTTTGGGAAAAATATTTTGAGAGTTTAGGGAGGGTGGTGAGAAGGCTGTATATGCGTGTTAATTTTATGGCGCCTGCTCCTGACCAAGCTGAACCACCCATAATGGAAATAATGAAGATGGTCAGCTTCTCTCCGATAGTCCATTGTGAGAGATCCATGGCGTTGTAACCGGTGCCTGATAAGGCTGTGACTGTGTGGAAGACGGCTTGACGCAGAGCAGTAAAGATGGGTAAGCCAAGTCTCATGACAAAGGGGATCAGAAGCAGGACTGTTCCTATGAGAATTGTGGGAAACATTACTTTCAATTCGTCCAAGTCAAGTTTGTATATTGAAGATATCGCAGTTTGTATCTTTCGTCTAAATAATAAACCGGTGAGAAGGATGAAGCTCGTCATGCCAAGGATGCTCATGGTTGTGAGGATAAGGCTTATGGCTGTTTGGTTGAAAGCTGTGCTCTGTTCAAAGTAAAGGACGCCTAGATTCTTGGTTGAGAAACCCCCAGTGGATATGGCTGTCATCGCGTGGTTCAATGCGTCAAAAAGGTTTAATCCTCCGAGAAAGAGTAAGGAGAGGAAGCCGATACTTGTTACCGCGAGGTAGAATAGAAACATCTGTTTCATCAACGTTGAGAGGTTCACACTAACATCTCTATTCATCCCCCTCGCTTCCGCGAAGGCTTCTAAGGCTCTTCCTTTTAGAAGTAAAAGGAAGATGGTGATCAAACCCATACCACCTAGCCATTCAGTTGTACTTCGCCAGAATAGGACACTCTTATTGAAGGATTCAACGTCTAAGAATGCTGTCATCCCACACGTGGTGAATCCTGAGGTGCTCTCAAAGAGTGCGTCAATACCACTAGTCCCCTCAATAAAGAGGTATGGAAGTGCACCGAGCGGAATGGCTATTAGAAAGATCAAAGCTAAGAAAGAGATGGATAATTGCTGAGTGAGAGCTTCCGTGGTTCTTACTCGTCTCAGGAACGTACCGATAAGCATTAAGATGATCGACATCACAGCGAAGAAGATGGCTGCATCCTGCTCACGGTAGAGGGATGCGCAGAGTGTAGTCAATGAACTCGCAGCGCTCAGGATCAATAGTGAGAGTCCGAGGTATCGTAAACCGTTTCTGAACATGAATCTTCATCGTCTCTAATCTTAGGTTCATATTTATAATTCTTTAAGTCACAAAATGACGTGCGGGGTTTCTTTACTGGTTTACAAACCAAGATTTAGTCTAGATTAGAATTATCCTCCAAAAGAGAGCTGGGAACAGAGAAGATGGGGTGAACTAGATCATGGGGAAGAGTGGAAGTGTTTTCAAGCCGTTATCACTTAAAACTGGGATAATGTTTGATGAGGCACTTGATATATGAAAAAAAATTCTCGGTTTCCAACGTTCAGTTCAGATTTATTGATAATAAGTATATTACGTCTGTATTTATAAAAAGAAGAATGAGATACTTAAAATTGTCTTTAAAAAAGTCGTGAATGGAGCTGTCTTTTCTAAGCAAAGTTGATGGGAAAAAATTTACTTTAATGCTATCATTGCTACTCCTGATCTCCATAGTTGCTATACCTTTGGGGTTTGCTGAGTTTACAGGAGATAACTATGTGGAGTTTGTGTCTGCAGTTGATAATGGGAATGGCACACAGACTTGGATGTATCATGTTATGATCACGAGTCCACGATCCCATTGGACCATAGATTGGTATGGGGGACCAAACTCGATAGTCGGTGCGTCGCATGACTACGAGTACAGTGAGGATTGGGGTGGATTGGTTAATACGGATCTTCATGGGATACGATTTGAGATGGATACTGAGCTGAAGGGGATGGTCGTGACATATTGGTTCACACTTGATGGGGTCTATGAGATGGGCCCGATTGAAGTGGGAATAGTCAATGCTTCTCCTGAGAATGTAACAGGAGGTCGCATTCTTGACACTGTAATAAGCCCAGTATTCACATATAGCCTCACTTTGAAGATGGAGGGAGAAGATTTGGCGTACATAGTAGCTGTTGCAGAGACGGACTGCGTATTCATAACTTCTGTGACGTTTAACTGGTTTGGGCCTTTCGAGACTGAAAGGGAAGATGGACCTTATGAGACGAAGTTAGGGAATCCTGTATGGATTGATGTTGACAGCGAGTTGTCAGGTGGCTTTGTAGCTCAACGTAAGGTGATTGAGGATTATTTAGGGTATTGGTATGTGAACACTGAGTTTAAAGGTGGGAAGCATAAAGGTGCAGCTGATGAAATTCTAGGTCTTTCAATTCCCACATCCTTGTTTCTGAACCTACCATTAGCTCAGTTCCTCTATTATTATTGTAAGCTATTTCTAAATATGGATCCTTCTCTACCTCTAATCCTTTTGAAATAATCACTTAACAATCTAAATTAGGATTATACTCATATAACTAACTAAAAAAAAACCTGGATTACTCAGTTTAATATGGTTTATGCTCAGAATAGGTACTAATCCATACAGAGCTGTTTATTCATATCAAAAAATTTCTGATGCGCGCGTTAATTGGATTTCTTTTGATGATTATTAAAAACATTAAAGACTGACCGAGTTTTTGATGATGCTGTATGAATGATCAAATATGTGAATCATGGGGAACTATATGTTTACAGAGGAATTGTTATCTTTAAATGTTGGAGAATTAGAAGGGAAGGAACTCGTTGCTGAAGATTTCAATAATACTTGGGACTCGACCTGAAATAATAAAGATGTCTCCAATTATTAAAAAACTTGAATGTTTACGTTTAAATTATTTTATCTTGCATACCGGTCAACACTACTCTTACAATATGAATAAAGTTTTCTTCGACCAACTGAAGCTTCCTGAACCTAGTTATAATCTTGGTATCAGGTCAGGCACTCAGGCGGAGGAGGTTGGGAAAATGTTAATGGGAGTGGAGACAATACTTCAGAAGGAAAGTGCTGAGATAGTACTAGTTGAAGGGGACACAAATAGTGTCTTGGCAGGTGCGTTGGCTGCAGCCAAACTGGGGATAAAAGTTGGACATGTTGAGGCTGGTCTAAGGAGTTACGACAAGGAAATGCCTGAGGAAATTAATAGAGTTTTAACTGATCATTTATCAGATTATCTCTTTGCCCCAACAGAAAATTCTAGGCAAAACTTGTTAAAAGAGGGGATTGATGAAGAGAAGATTGTAGTAACAGGAAATACAATTGTAGACGCCGTTTACCAAAACTCCAAATTGTCTGAGGGTAATAACGTTTTAGAAGAACTTGGACTTGAAGAGGATGATTACTTCCTTGTCACTATTCATAGACAGGAGAACGTTGATAATAAAGAGAGGTTTCATGGAATTTTGAAAGGGTTAGAGAGTATAGGAGAGGAGTTTGAAAAACCTGTTATCTATCCTATTCACCCCAGATCTAGGAAAATGTTGAATGAATTGAGTATAAATGTAAGTGGGATTCGGTTTATGAACCCTTTTGACTATCTTAGTTTTCTCCATCTTGAGAGTAGAGCAAAAGTAATACTGACTGATTCAGGTGGAATTCAGGAGGACGCTTGCATTTTAGGTGTTCCTTGCGTGACTTTAAGGGATAATACAGAGAGGCCTGAAACTTTGGAAATAGGTGCAAATGTCTTAGCTGGAACAAGTTCAGTCGAGATTGTAGAAAAAGTTAGAAGCATATTGAATAAGAAGCATGATTGGAAGCATCCGTTTGGGGACGGTAAAGCTGCTATGAGAATAGTTAATGAATTAAAACATAGGTTCAGCTGAATATCTTTTATTTCTCAAATCTTGATCTAAACTCTTTGATAATTACAAAAAAGAACATAAAAGATTGTAAGCGTCTGTATTATGCTTGAACAATTTCGAAACAAAATGTTTAATGAAGATACTAAATGAATTCTTTGAATCCACTGTTAAATGCCAAGGATTAAAGTAGGTAAAAAACAGACCACTGAAGCGTTGATCGGTGAAGAAGCTTATGTTTTCGCCTAATATCTGAGAAACGAACTGAATTATTGGACAGCTTGAGGAGTTATCCTCTGATCAAAAATAATTAACATACTAAACATAATCGAAATTATTTTTAAATCAAATGATATTATCTGAAATATTGATGTGAAATAAATGTCAGTAGAAGAAAATAAGACTCTCGTCGGTCGTTTGGTTGGGGGGTCTGGAGTACTCCTGTGAATCTTTCTGTAATAGAAAAACTTGATACCATTTAAGTTTTCGATTTTCTTTATATAAAATTTTGAAGGTTTTTTTCAAGTTTCCAAGTCTTTCACCATCTCTTTGGGAACTTGGATTTTTTTTCTCCTCTTTCAATGAGTTTCTCTTTTAATGTTTTCTCAATCGCAAATAGGTGCTCACAATTATTCTTATATGGTTCACGCAGATTCTCAAGTGGTATATTCAAGTAATCGCGTTTATGCGGTCCTATAGTGTGACCATGAAGAATTCAATGAAGTTACCTTCTATCTTGCCTATTAAACGCGATCTGAAAGTAGTCCTCAAACTGTAAGGACGGCTTGGATTGAAGCCTTTCTCATGTTTTCTAATAAACGATCAGGTTTTCATAAATTCTCAGAATTTAATGTGTATTGTTCCTGTGGTAAGCCTTCCAGTGTCTAAACCTGACATTGCAAAAGTGGAGAATCACCCATTTTTTGTGTTTGCAAATAAATCTGAGATTTCTGATCAAATCCTAGTCAAAAAACGGTTTAAAGACGGGTTGAATGGAGGTGAATAAAATGTTCAGTGATCATTTTTACACATTTTATCACCATGTTGAAATCCAACTTGAGAAAAAACCCATAACTTGGTACAAAAATGATTAAAATCATCAAGACTCTGAAAAAAGAGTAAGACCATTCTGAATGGAATAGTAGTAACTATCTTCAGTATGTATTTATATCCTAGTTCTTCGATATAGACAAGTAAAATAATAGGTGAGAAAAAATGTTTCACACAATTGAAGTTAAAAGAAGAGGTTTAACGGGAGCATTAATGCTGACTGCAATTCTATTGACGTTCGCATTCACGATCACATCGGCCTCAGCGGTACTTCTTGATAC
>JAUWWH010000120.1 GCA_030617005.1 Candidatus Bathyarchaeota archaeon
ATTTCGTTACAATGAGTAATGCTCCAGATCCCATTATTTTTAGAGGATATATGTCGAGAATGTTACAGATTGTTTTAGTTTCATGTGATATAGGTATTCTCTCTTTGTATACAGTAACCCCTACATTAGATGCTTCAGCTAATTCCCATAAACCGTTGATTACTCCACCCTCAGTTGGATCATGCATGAGCATTAATTATATAATATCTATCCCACCAATTCAAGGGTATACCACTCTCCTTACTTAGTTGACTTTAATCTAGTTCTCTCTTTTAATGAGCTTCTATAATTCATTACTCGTGGGTATGCTCGCATGACAGCAAGAGTTATAATTGGAGTGACGATGTAGGTGATTAATCCTGGTCCTGGTGTAAAAAATCTTATTAACCAGGTTATCATAGCTCCTTGGCCTAGCAAAAGAGAGTAGACTGGAGCGTACGCTAATAAGTTAACCACGGCACCAGTAATAACAGCCAGAACAATCTTAACGATGTTCTTATTATTGATCGATTTAATGTTACGGGAGACAATTCCACAGGCTAATCCACTAGCAAGTTTACAGAAAGGTGTGAAAGGTGCCCATACAGGTGCAAGAAGAAGATCAACAATAAATCCGCCAATTCCACCTGCTAAACCTCCAATAAGACCCCCGAAGAGGATGGAAGCAGTCCACATTACTGTATTCCCGAAATGAGTTAAACCTCCAAAGGGAAGAGGAATCGCATAGGTCGTGGTTATAGCCATCAGTGCGCTAAAAACTACAATCAACGATATGTCTCGTGTATCTATGGCACGTAACCTTTGTTTGATATCTTGAATTATCACCATTTTCTAACCATAACCATTAAAATTCAAATGAAATATATAAACATGAGTCTATATGATTCCATTGTAAGGCTTTTGGTCGAGAACTGAAACTTCCTATGCAAATAAAACAATAAATGAAGATTTAATATCCTAATGGATACATCTTTAGATGGTTAAGGATCACAATTTTTTTATTAGCGATAAGAATTAATATTTATGGAAATATTGTACTTTGAAATATGAATTATGTGAGATAGTATAGATGAATGAAGTAAAAGTTATACTATTCGGTCTCGGTGCTATGGGAAGTCACATAGCTAAATTCGTCTTAAAGAAGAAAGGTCTCAAAGTAGTGGGCGCTTTAGAAATAGCGAAAGAGAAAGTTGGAAAGGATCTGGGTGAGGTTCTCGGAATAGAAAAACATTTAGGAATTCAAGTAATAGACGATCCGAATACCTTATTTTTTAAGGTTAAATCAGATATAGTCATCCATGCGATGGGTTTTTACTTAACCCAGGTTTATCCACAGATTATAAAATGTGTCAAAGCAGGGATTAATGTTGTTTCAACTTGCGAAGAATTATCGTATCCATACTATAAATTTCCTAAATTAGCCTTTGAACTCGATAAATTAGCTAAGGAAAATGGGGTCACTATTCTGGGTACAGGGATAAATCCTGGATACCTCATGGACACATTACCCATCGCACTCACTGGACCCTGCATAAATGTGAAGAGTATCAAGGTAACTAGAATGATGTTCTCAGGTAATCGTAGAAACTCGTACCAGAAAAAGATTGGAACTGGACTAACTACTAAAGTATTCAACCAAATGATCAAAGACGGAAAGATGACTGGTCATGTTGGATTAGTCGAATCAATCTGTATGATAGCTAGTTCACTCGGATGGAAACTAAGTGATATCGTAGAGCTTCCTCCAAAACCAGTAATAACCGAGAAGGAGACGAAGACTACATATACAACGATAAAATCTCACCACGTAGTGGGTTTAAAGAGTGTAGCATATGGCATTAAGAATGGAGAAAAGGTTATTACGTTACAGTTTGTATCCCACGCAAACGTAAAGAAACCATATGATTCAGTCACAATTGAGGGGACACCGACAATTCATGAAAGAATAGAAGGAGGCATCCATGGAGATTTAGGAACAGTAGCCATGGTCATCAATTCGATCCCTAAAGTGATAAAAGCTAAACCCGGACTTGTCACCATGAAAGATTTACCAATACCTTCAGCTGTAGCTGAAGATATACGAATATCTATGGAATGAAGATTGAGTGCGGGAGGTTATTAATATGTTAAAAGAAGCGTTGGAAGAATTCAAGAAAAAGACACCTAAATCTCAAGAAATATATAAAAGAGCATTACAAGTGATGCCGGGAGGTGTCTCCCATAATCTCCGGACGTGGAAACTCCCAAGTGTTGGTGCTTACCCGATTCACATAAAAGCAGCAGAAGGGTGCCACATCTGGGATGTGGATGATAACGAATATGTTGATAACTGGATGGGGCACATGACAGCAATTCTCGGTCACAATCCAGAACCAGTTGTAAAAGCATTGAGAGAACAGTTAATTATGGTGGGAGGTACACACTGGGGCATAGTCAATGAGAAACAAGTTGAATTAGCAGAATTAGTGAGTAGAATGGTGCCCTCTGTTGAGATGGTGCGCTTCTGTAGCAGTGGGAATGAAGCCACCATGTACGCTGTGAGATTAGCTAGGGGATATACTGGAAAGAAGGTAGTCATAAAGGCGTTTGGTGGTTGGCATGGGTATAATCCTCTCCTGAATTGGTATCATCTAAAACCATTTGAAGAGATCAATGAGTCCAAGGGGCAAGTATTGGATAACGCGGAGTACGTTAGAGGAGTACACTTTGGCAACATCGAAAATATTCTTGACACTATAAGAAAAAATAAGGAGAATCTGGCATGTGTAATCCTCGAGATTAGTATGACGAAAAATCGAGAACAAGATCGTAAAAAAATTACGGAATATCTGGGAAGTGTTAAGGAAGCATTGAAGAAGCATAATGCACTCTTAATCCTGGATGAGGTGATAACAGGTTTTCGCTTAGCTCAAGGTGGTGCACAAGAATACTTTGGGGTGAACGCAGATCTAACGACTTTTGGGAAAATCTTAGGAGGAGGAATGCCCATTGGAGCCGTTGGTGGAAGAGAAGAGATTCTACGTCTTGCAAATGTAGTGGATTGGCAAGCTGGAAGGAAGAAGAAATCAGATATAGTTTGGATTGGAGGGGGAACCTTCTCAGGAAATATCATGACAATGATCGCTGGAATTGAGACCTTAAAGATTCTGAAAAAGAATAAGTCGATCTATGACAATTTAGAGAAAACCGGGAGAGAAATACGCTCAAGCTTCAGAAAAATATTCAACGAGGCGGGTTTACCGTTTGAAGTTCTGGGGATTCAGTCCGCCTTTAAACCTAATCTGCATTCGCTCAGTCTGAAATCGAGGATGGAATGGGTAATTCGACTCTTAAATAAGGGAGTCTTTGGACATCGCCCTGAAGGATACTTATCCAGTGTACATAATAGTAAAGATGTAAAGAAGAATGTGATGGCAGTATATTCAATAGTAGAAGAAATGAAGAATGAACTCAAAAAAATTGATTAAACAAGTGCAGAATAGTTTCTATTTTAAGCTAGATTCCTGTGTCTAATCATCAAATTGAAGTGAAGACATGTATTGATTGTTAAAAAAAAGGGAATTTGTAAATTTGATGTGAAACGTAAAATCATCAAAAGTAGGGTCTTGTAATAAACGTTTTTATATATAATGAGTTACACAAGTATATCTAAGGAGAATAAATTTTGGATTTAGAAAAAAATATTGAGAAGATTAGAGCAGGTTTCCCGCATCTAAGGCATATGATTCACTTAGGAGCTGCTGGTTCCTCACCACTTGAATTACATTGGTTTAACGCTATGAGGGAATATTGGGACGTTGTATATAATTGGAGCAGTCTTGGGGGAGGCGGTAGCCATTCATTCCTATCCGCTATGACAGAAAGAACCAAAATTGAAGCAGCTAAGTTAATCAACGCGGACGTAGAAGAGATCACTTGGGTTACACGTTGTGTAACAGGGCTAAACATATGTAAGAATCTCATAGATTGGAAGAAGGGGGATAACATTGTTTTCACAGATCAAGGATACCCATCATCAGGACATGTATTTTTACCTCTTCGAAAGAAAGGTGTAGAGCTTCGCCAAGTAAAGAACGTGGATGGAAGAGTACTCCTACATGGGGGACCCACATTAAAAAAGGAGATAGTGCCAGATTGTTGGGCATATGGAGACTTGGACCAAGCCATCGACGAAAGAACAAAACTCGTCTGTATCAACCGCACAACATGGCATCTCGGTTTCACATACGATGTTGAAGCAGTCTGTAAGCTAGCTCATGAGAAAGGCGCACTTGTCGTAGACGATGCTTTTCAGGCACTTGGCGCAGTCAAAGTGGACGTTCACAAAGAAAACCTTGACTTCTTAGTGTCTGGAAGCTACAAATGGCAGTTTGGGCCCCCTGAAGCAGGCATTTTCTACATTAGAAAAGACCTCTGCGAGGAGATCGAGCCGCCATATCAGCAATATCTATATGCGATGGTACCTGAAGCTGAAGGGGAAATTTATCCACCGGGAGCATATAATATCCTAAACAATACACC
>JAUWWH010000062.1 GCA_030617005.1 Candidatus Bathyarchaeota archaeon
CAGCTGTTTCAGAAAAGGATTCGTTAACCATGTTCTATCTATTTAATAATGACGATTCATATGGCTTTAAAAAATGTATTTACCTCTCATTATCAACTTTTAAGACTACATCAAGGCATAGACAGCTTCATTATTGACTTCAACAGAAAGGATTGATTTGAAAAGTATGAATTCTCAAAAAATTAGTTTATGTTTACCTTTTTTCATTTATTTGATCTAAATTAATTTTTTTGAAGATCGGCGTCGAAACATTAATAGCATGGTTTGGGGGGACTGGTTTTTCTATATCTTTCCACTTCTGATTATGAACGCTATCAGATAAATTTAGAAAAGTCCATATCTTCTCTGCTGAAAATGGTAAGAAGGGCTCTAGAAGTATCGAGATCGATTTTACGATTTGATCAGCAAGATAAAGTGTTGTTGCAGCATTTTCGGGGTCTTTTTTTATTGTTTTCCACGGTTCCTTATTGTTTAAGTATCTGTTTCCTACTGCCGCTAATTCGATGATTTTTCTTAAAGCACGATGAAAGTCACAAGATTCTATTAAATCCCCTACTTCCTTCTTTGTCTTTTTAATCGCTTGGAGAATTTCTTTATCATTCTCCTTGATCTTTCCAGGTTTAGGAATTTTTTCATTAAAGAATCTGGATGTGAATATTAGGGATCGATGAATGAAGTTACCTAAGATATCAGCTAATTCGTCGTTATTTCTGCGAATGTACTCATCCCACGAAAAATCAGCATCTTTGTTCAAAGGAGAAACAACAATTAAATAATATCTGAGGGGGTCGGGATCATATTTCTTTAAATATTCGTCAACATTTATGACCCATCCTCTACTCTTGGACATTTTTTTTCGTTCAAGCGTTAGATACTCACCTGCAATAATTTTATGAGGGAGATTATATCCCCCATGAGCCTTTAACAGAGCAGGCCAAAATATTGCGTGATGGTAGATAATGTCCTTTCCAATGAAATGTATCATTCTACCTTCGTCCTCTTTCCAGAAAGATTTCCATTTTTCTTTATCTCCAGAGGATTCAGCCCAATCCACTGTTGATGATAAGTATCCTATTGGAGCATCGAACCAGACGTAGATAACTTTCCCATCCGCTTCTTCTAAGGGAACTGGAACACCCCAACTCAGATCCCTTGTGATGCACCAGTCATTCAAATCGCCTTTGAGCCATTGGGATGCATAGTTCTTTACGTTTGGAGATAATTCCTCATTATTGCTTATCCATTCCTTAAGAAATGTTTGAAAAACACTTAGTTTGAAGAACCAATGGGTCGTTTCGCGGATTTCAGGTTTTGTTCTACAGGAAACGCAATAGGGATCCTTTAATTCACTAGGTTTTAAATAACTACCGCATACTTCACAAGCGTCTCCTCTTGCTTTTTCTCCTCCACAACGCGGGCATGTCCCTTGGATGTATCGATCTGGTAAGAAGCGATTACATTTTGAACAGTATTGTTGTTTATAATTAGCTTTATAGACATATCCTTTGTCAAGAAGTCGGTTAAAGAATTCCTGAGTTAAGGTGTAATGTGTTTGTGAAGTTGTTCTACCGAACTTGTCTAGAGAACAACCCATTTGCTTTAAATCTTCGTAAATAGCTTTATGATATTTGTCTACTATCTCTTTTGGGGAGATAGATTCATTCTCTGCTCGTATTGTAATTGGGGTTCCATGTTCATCTATTGCACAGACATATATTACGTTCCGATTATTTAGTCGTAAATATCTAACATAAACATCGGCTGGAATATATGTAGAACGTAGGTGTCCAAGGTGGAGTTTATCGTTAGCATACGGAAGTGCAGCGGTTACTATAATATTTTCGATGAGAAATAATATTCCGTTTATCGGTATTAGTAGAGGAGCTTTATTCTTAATATTTTAAGCTTTCCATTTACATTTAAGATTATTACAATGGGATACTGTATGGGTTAGGTTCCAATTTCGAAGCTTTTAATATATGCTTCCTGTTCTTCGGTTAAGGAATCTATGTTAATTTTCATCGTTTCTAATTTCACTTTAGCAATTTCTTCGCTTATCTCATTGGGTACAGTGTAGACCTTATGTTCCAATTTATCTCGATTTTTAATCAAGAATTCTGCGGTTAGTGCTTGTACTGAAAAACTTAGGTCCATAATTTCCGATGGATGACCTCCAATGACTACAAGGTTTGCTAATCTACCTTCTCCTAGGAGGTACAATCTTTTACCATTGGAAAAGGTATATTCGTCTACGTATTCTCCTATCCGCTTTTTTTTACTTGATACATCTTCTAGATCTTTTACGGAGATCTCAATATTAAAGTGACCAAGGTTTGCAAGGATTACACCATCTTTCATGTTCTTGAAGTGTTTCCCAACTACAACATCTTTACATCCTGTAGAAGTAAAGACCATATCCGCTTCCAAGACTGCCTTTTCCATGGGAAGAACTCTATAACCATCCATAACTGCTTCTAAGGCTCTTATGGGATTCACCTCAGTGACAATAACATTTGCGCCTAATCCCCGTGATCGAGTAGCCATACCCCAAGAACAAGGACCATACCCCGCAACTATTACAGTTTTTCCCGCAAAGAGTATGTTTAAGGCTTTTATGGCTGAAACTACTCCTTGACCTGTACCGTATCTATTATCAAACATTTTTTTAACTATTGCATCATTCACAGCAATTACTGGAATATTAAGTGCATTTCTTTCGTGCATCACTCTTAGTCTATTTACTCCAGTTGTTGTCTCTTCTTGACCTCCAAGGATACTCTCAAGTAAAGTTTTCTTCTCTTTATGTGCGATCACAATGAGGTCAGCTCCATCATCTATGAGAATATCCGGTTTATGATCCAGAACAGACTTTATACAATTATAATATTCGGAGTCATTTCTATTCCAAGCATATACGTTAAACCCTTCTTTTACAAGAGCAGCTGCAACATCATCTTGAGTACTTAATGGATTAGAACCACACAAAGCAAGCTTTGCACCTCCTGCTTTTAATGTTTGAGCAAGGACTCCCGTTTCTCTTGTTACGTGCAGACACGCACCTATGGTGAGTCCTTTGAGCGGTTTCTCCTTTTCAAATCTTCGTCTTATTCTAGCAAGCGTCGGCATTCTCGATTCAGCAAGGTAGATCGAATTCTCTCCTTTGGGACTTAAGTCAATATTTTTGATTTGATATTTTGAAGTCAAGTATATTCATCACTCAAGTAATTTTTCTAAGGAGGAAATAAGAATAGATTAAATTTAACTCTTTAGTTCGCAACCTAATTTATGAACCAAGATATTCCTTTTGATTGATAGTTGGTTTGTTGAGCGAAACATCTGGGTTTTCTAAACAACTTAAAGTTTTACATCAACTGATTCAATCTTTTAATGTACACAACTGCAAAATATGGTTAATGATTGAAACCTAAAATATAGATATTTTATGTAATCTGAATTTTTTTTCGAGAATTTGGAGCAATAAGTATATAACGCAGTTATTAAAAGTAAATTTTCTATATCGATTATATATATTATAGATAGTTACTCTAATACTAATAGTTTATTCACATTATTCAAGATAATGGAGCGTATGAAATAGTAAAGGGACCTGTATTGTATGAACGAAAAAAATAAAAGGTTGCTTGGAGTTTCAATGCTATCACTTCTTTTAATTATCTCAGTACTAACAGTAACTTATGCATATGTGGAGCCCAACAGTTGGAGTTCCCCAGCAATCTGGGTACAAGACACTAATACTTCCGCGAGTATTCTTTGGTATGATGACGCTTCCGGAGCTAGTGGTCAACAAGAACGAGAACTCTTATACATTGGTGTTGATTTTGACGACGATTACTTGTATGTGCGTTGGGATGTTGAACAGCTTCCGGAAGATATTGAACAAACATATTATGTTCTAGTAATAGCTTTGGGAAGTTCAACTGTAACTGATGTTGCAACGCATTCACTACAATTTGATGTTGATAGGTATGGCGGAATGAGTGTATCGATCAGAACTCCTAATCAGCCAAAATTTGCAATAGAGTGGACAAGTAACCCAAATGATTTGAGTGTGACAGCTATTCCTATCGAAACTGGAGACCCCTATACGATGCGAACTGCATTAGAAGGTCGGTTTCCTTGGTCTGTTCTGACAGGCGGGGTTCCAATAGATGTTTGGATTATGAAGGCTCAGTCACATGCTTCTGCATCCGATCAAGGTTGGACAAGTGCTGTCAAAGATGTTATTAATATACAGGATGTGATAAGTCCACCTGATACTGGTCCTCCAACAATCAGTAATGTTAGCATAGATCCCCACATTGGTCCTATTGGAACCATTTTTACAATCAGCGTCGATGTTAGTGACCCGTCAGGGGTGAATACCGTTGTCGCATATATTCAGAGACCTGATGAAACAAATATTGCAACAGTAATCTTAACAGATTATGAGAATGATGGAACTTATACGGGAACTTGGGATAGCTCAGGTGAAAGTGCTGGAACATATTGGATTGATATTTTAGCAAAAGATAATCTTGATAACAGTGGTGAAGATGACAACGTCTCTACATTGACAGTGACGAAGATCTCAAGTTTTATCACAAGTTCTGCATCTCCAATAGGCCTTATCCAAGGAGATGAAGTAACTGTCACATGTTCTCTCAATCCACCTCTCACAGATAAAACCATAACCTTGACCTTTACAAGACCTGACAGTTCAACGTTCACGAGAATAGTTACAACAAACTTAGGAGACTATACAGACACATACACACCGGATATGGTGGGTACTTGGAGTGTCTCTGCGAGCTGGGAGGGAGATGCTATTCACGAAGGTGCATCCAGCTCAATAATATCTTTTTCAGTCCATGTTTTTCCAGAGGCCTCTTTCACTTATTCACCTACAACAAATCTTTCAATATTTACACCCATTAACCTTTTCGACTCATCAATAGACCTAGATGGGACGATAATCTCTTGGTTATGGGACTTTGGAGACAACATTACATCCAGTGACCAAAACCCAACACACATGTATTCAGATAAAGGGATTTATGTAGTTAACTTAACGATTACTGATAATGATGGATATGTAGATGATTCGTCTCAATCTATTACTATTATTAATTTATCTCCAACAGCAGACTTTACATATTCACCTGAAAGACCGATAGCAGAGCAGGACATCATCTTTACAGATCTATCAGAAGATCCGGAAGGAAAAAACATCTCATATTTTTGGGATTTTGGTGATGGTTCTGCATCAACTGAGAAAAATCCTATTCATAAGTATGCGGGATATGGGACGTATACTGTAAACTTGACTGTGACAGATGATGAGGGAGCCACTAATACTAAGTTTGCAACTTTCACTGTCAAGCTTTCTAGCTCAATAAGTTTCTCAGTATTTCCGTCCATAATCACAGTTGGGGATTCCGTTAATGTATTGGGTTCTCTTAGTCCAAGTTTTGGAGGAATAGAAATTAGATTGGCCTACAATATGCCTGGTGGGCCAACTTTTGTTAAGACTACTACAACTGGTTCAGATGGCATCTTCAGTGACTCATATACACCTGATGCAACAGGACCGTGGAGTGTGATTGCTTCTTGGAATGGAGATTCGATTTATGAAGGTGTATCCAGTTTAGTAACTTTTGCTGTATCTAATTTTTCAACGTCTCTGTCTTGTTCAGTTTCACAAGCTATCATCATTTTAGGAGATGAAGTAACCGTCGCAGGTTCCCTAAGTCCAAAATTAATTGGAAAATCAATAGATCTAATGTTTACTAGACCTGATAGTTCAACTTTGCACATGCCCGTACTAACGGATGTTACTGGTAATTACACGCACACTCTTATCCCAGATATGTTCGGGAATTGGAGTATTGTAGCCAATTGGATAGGCGAAGAAAAATATGATGCAGCATTCAATTCATCTGCCTCTTTCTCAGTCCATGTTTTTCCAGAGGCCTCTTTCACTTATTCACCTACAACAAATCTTTCAATATTTA
>JAUWWH010000189.1 GCA_030617005.1 Candidatus Bathyarchaeota archaeon
GAGAGGGGGGTTGAGGAAGAACGCGCGTAATCTTAGTTCAAAGGCGAAAAAAAAATGAACCATCTAACTTGGACGAATTAACACATCTCGCTGAAGCTGCAGGTTACGTAGTTGTCTTATCAATTGAGCAACTGAAACGTGCAGATGCACGTTTTCAAATAGGTCGAGGAAAAGCAAAAGAACTTGCTAAGCTCGTTAAGGATCTAAATGTCACTAAAATAATCTTTGATAACGATCTTAACTCAATCCAGTCATATAACCTCGCGGAAGTAACTGGTATAGAAACTATTGATCGCTTTAAGTTAATCCTTGAAATTTTTTCTAAAAAGGCTTCCACAAAAGAAGCTAAGTTACAGATAAAGCTAGCAAATCTTCAACATCAACTTCCACGAGTTAAAGCTTCTGTAAAGTTAGCTAAAATGGGAGAACGACCCGGCTTTCTCGGTCTTGGTATGCATAGAGTCGACATATATTTTAGGGCTATCAAAAAACAGATTGCACACATAAGAAAAGAGCTAAAACGGCTCAGTAAAACGAGGGATCTGCATAGACTTCGAAGAATGAAATCTAGTTTTTTCCACGTATCATTAGCGGGATACACGAATTCAGGTAAAACCACACTGTTCAATGCATTAACCAGAGAATCGAAACCAGTTAATCAAGGTCTCTTCACAACCCTTTCCACAACCACTCGATCAGCCCTCTTTCAAGGTAAAAAAGTTCTAATTACCGATACTGTTGGTTTTATAGAAAGATTACCTCTCATTATGGTAAACGCTTTCCACTCAACTATTGAAGAGACGATCGTTTCTGACGCCATCATTTTAGTCATTGATTTTCATGCACCTCTTGAAGATATGAAAAGAAAATTACTTATTTGTCTAAATACACTTAAAGAGATAGGCGCAGGAGGCATCCCAATAATCACGGCTCTTAATAAAGTAGATTTACTGAAAAAAGAGGAAATAAAAGAGAAGCTTCATACAATAGCAAATGATGTGTCATATCCTATATTAATATCTGCGCTAAAGGGATTGAAATTAGATGAATTGAAGAAAATTGTAGCAACTAACTTAGGTAATTATTTGAAAATTGCTTTTCTTTTGCCTTTAAATGATTCAACTCTCTCCTTCATCTCGAGATTGTATACTCAGGTTGGATCCCTTGAAACTTACTATAAAAGAAAGGAGATTAAAGTCGTGGTTACCACTTCACCTTGGCTTATGGATAAAATAAGTGGACAGGTCAAAGAACTTGAAGGAAAATTATTACCGTCTAATGAACAAGAAGAGGATAACAGCTTTTTTTATTCGTCTCTTTCTTGAACTTGCAAAAACTATACTATCTCTAATCAAAGACAATTTTTCAAATACTTACGACATATTGGGTAAGTGATTAAATATTTGGGCTAATCTTATAGAGGGTAAAGAGGGAACTTTAGAAATTGGAAGTAGAAGTACTCCGGCTTACTCATAGATACATTCGCGATGAGCGAATTACTACACACTTATTCCTAACAGCACGTGCGTTTGGAGCAAGTAAAGTCATCTATACTGGTCAGAGAGATGAAAAAATGGAAGAGAAAATCGGAAAAGTTACAAAAAATTGGGGAGGCGTATTTACTGTTGAATATGAAAGAGATTGGAAACAAATGATAATGCGTTGGAAAGCAAGAAAGGGTGAAGTCATTCATTTAACGTTTTATGGTCTTCCCATACAAGACGTTATTCAAGAGATCAGAGAATCTGTAAAGGATACTCTCATTATTGTTGGCGGTGCTAAGGTTCCTGGAATCATTTATAAATTATCTGACTGGAATGTTTCTGTGACTTCTCAACCCCACTCAGAAATAAGTGCACTCAGCGTCTTCCTTCACGAATTGTTTCAAGGAAGAGAACTCTTAAAAGTCTTCAAAAATGCTAAATTAAAAATAATTCCTCAATCGAGAGGTAAAAAAGTCTTAGAATTTTAATAACTACGTTGATTACCTAAATGATTTAAAAGTGTATCTATTCTAGCTTTAAAGTAAATATAATCCATAAACATTAAACTCAACTATATTCTATTAATAATGTTAAACATTTATGGGTGGATGTGAGATTTTGGCTGTTATTATTGATGACGAGATTTCAAGTAAAGTTGCAAGAATGATTGCTGGGGAAGATGCAGTTAGAATTGTTTTATTTCTAAAAAGGATGGGTAAAGCCACTAACGATCAAATCCTAGCAGAGACAGGGATGCGTCTAAACGATATTCGAAAAATTCTCTTCAAGCTCTATAATTACTCCGTAGTTCAATGCGATAGGTTACGGGATAAAGAAACAAGATGGTTTATCTTTAATTGGCGGTTTCAACCAGACCAAGTTGAGGGGTTTATAGTAAATATGAAGAAGAGAGTACTTGGGCTTCTGAAAATGAGGTTTGAATATGAGGCGAACAATGATTTCTATTATTGTGGCACTCAAGAATGTGACAAATACACCTTTGATGTAGCAATGGAACAAGTCTTCCGTTGCCCTGTATGTGGAAAACGTCTTCAACATTATGATAATGATGATATCATTAGAATTTTAAGAGATCGAATCGGAAAGATCGAGAAGGAATTCCCTACTTAATTTTTAACCCATTTTTAAAGATATATTGGAGATGTGAATTGTCGCACATACCCTCTTATGAAGAAGCTATAAGTATACTTGAGAAGGTTGGTTGCTCTCAAATAATTATTCAACACTGTATCACTGTCTCTCATTTTGCAGTTAAAATTGCAAAGAAAATCCAAGCAAAAGGAGTTGCGGTAGATTTAGCTTTAGTTGAAATAGGTGGTTTACTCCATGATATTGGCAGGTCTAAGACACACAATGTTCAACATGCATTTTTAGGATCACAAATAGTAGCATCGTTTAATCTCTCTGAATCACTCATTAAAATAGTTGAAAGGCACACCGGTTCAGGGATTCCTTCAGAAGAAGCAGTGAAACTTGGGCTTCCAAATAGGGATTTTATTCCACAAACTTTAGAGGAGAAGATTGTTTCATATTCTGATAAACTTATTGATAGGGATGGAGAAATGAGCTTTAAGGAAGCTTTCTTCAGATTCTCTGAAGATTTAGGAAAATCTCACCCAGCTATTAAACGTTTCAAGAAGATTCATTTTGAATTAATGCAAATACTTTGAACTTCAGCTTAATTTCTTTCACATCAAAAATCAAGCTGATTGACAAAATGATGCATGAACTCAAATATTATTAAGTTAATCTCTAACAGTTGTTATCCTTACGCAATCATAAAACTCTTTTCCCTTTTTAGATTTTTAATAAGATTTTTTTAAAAAAAAATCTTTCAATATTACTAATTATCATAATTGAAGAATAGCGACATTTCACCTTTTTTATTTCCTTAAAAAGTCTCGGACTCTTCTTGTGAGTCAAGTAAGTGTCTTAATACAAGGCTCATCATCATGAAGCTTGTCTCTCCAAACCTTGAACAACGA
>JAUWWH010000223.1 GCA_030617005.1 Candidatus Bathyarchaeota archaeon
GATTATTAAATTATAGGCTTCAGCTCAGCTCCATTGCAGATTCTTCTTTTAAGTTAGATGAAATCTTCATATTGATATTCAGTTTCTCAAAAAATGTTGAAAGGGAGAATTGTACACTGTGTTTATTTGTTATATGGAAATAAAGATGTGTGTTAAATAAGGGATTGAATATGGGCTGATTTATTGGAAAAATCTTAAAAGTAGACTTAACAAAGAGAAAAATCAAAGAAAAAACATTAAAAGAAACATTTTACAGAAAATGGTTTGGTACATACGGACTTGGTGCAAGGATTCTCTATGATGAAATACCGGCTAAGACGGATCCATTAGGACCCGACAACATCATTGGATTGACAACAGGTATTGCAACAGGTACTCCAGTCAGCTTTAGTGGAAGTTTCACAGCAGTCGGAAAATCTCCTCTCACAGGTACATGGGGTGATTCAAGAGGGGGCGGATTTTGGGGAAAAGAACTAAAAAATGCTGGATTTGACGCAGTCTTCTTTTACGGCAAATCTGAAAAACCAGTCTATCTATGGATTAACGATGGCGAAGCTGAAATTAAAGATGCTTCCGGTATCTGGGGAGAAAATGTCAATGCAACTGAAGCTCTGTTAAAAGAAAAACATGGCGATAAAAGAGTGCAAGTGGCAACCATTGGAATTTCAGGGGAAAAACTCTCGCTAATATCAGCTATAATGACCGATGAGGGGCGAGCTGCAGGTAGGCAAGGCTTGGCTGCGGTTATGGCGACGAAGAAGTTAAAAGCCGTTGCGGTGAGAGGAACAGGGAAAATACCAGTATTTGACAAGGATAAACTCAGGGAACAAGTGAAATTGTCACTCGCTGCGGCTCGGAAAAATCCAGCTTTCTTAGGATTTAGTAAGTATGGAACTACCATGATGACGCATATGTCAGCTCTTGGTGGTGATTCTCCCGTTAAAAATTGGGGTGGATCTGGTGTAGCTGATTTCCCTACTGCTGAAAAACTTAGTGGAGATAATGTTGGAAAATATAATATAAGACCATATGGATGTTCTGGCTGTCCCGTAGCTTGTGGTGGTCTTCAAAAAGTTGAGAGTGGTCCTTACGCTGTGGAAGGTCACAGACCCGAATATGAAACACTTGCAGCTTTTGGATCGATGTGTCTAAACGATAACATAGAATCGATAATCTACTTAAACTACATATGTAACAATTATGGCTTAGACACAATATCAGCTGGGTGTACTATCGCTTTTGCTATCGAATGTTATGAAAATGGAATCATTACCAAAGATAACACAGACGGTATCGCTCTGAAATGGGGAGACCATGAAGCAATAGTTGAGATGACGGAGAAACTTGCTAAACGGGAAGGATTTGGAGACATACTAGCTGATGGTGTACGTGTTGCAGCGAAGAAAATTGGGAAAGGATCAGAAAAATATGCGATGCACGTTTGCGGTCAAGAGTTACCGATGCACGATCCAAGACTGGAAACACAGGCCTATGGTAAAAGATGCCAATTAATGTATATTGCAGACGCAACGCCTGCACGGCACACTCAAAGTCCACATGAAGGGTTCACATTTCAAGCGGCTGGTTTATGTAGTTTTGGAGCTTTCCTTGGAAGGGGTGGAGAGGGTCTACCTCAAACTCATGACTTCATCAATGCTCTCACCGAGTGGGACGTAACAAGTGCAGAGATGTTGCTCATTGGAGATAGAATAGCAGCAATGAGACAAGCATTTAACTTGAGAGAAGGATTCAAACCATCTGACTTCACATATCCTGATAGGGTCCTCGGAAAACCACCATTGAAGTCAGGACCATTAGCGGGAGTAACCATTCATCCAGAGATAATGGTTGCAGAATACTTCAAATCCATGGACTGGGACCTCGAGACTGGGAAGCCAAGTAAAGCAAAGCTAGTTGAACTAGGATTAGAAGATCTTATCAAAGACCTCTATTAGAAGAGGATTTCCATCTTTTTTTGTTATTGTATATCCTTACATTTAGAAGACCTATAATACTCAACGATCATTATTAAGCCGAGACCATCATGCACTCTTTTTTAGGGTATAGAATTTTAAGAGAGATAAAGAAAAGACAGATAGGGTACTAAATATTCTTTGAGAAAAAAGGAGCATTACGTGATTATTAGTTTTCACATGAAATAAGGGTAATGGAATCAATGCGGAGAATAATCTGCATGTTAAGCTGGAATTTAGAGGAATTGCGAGATTTGCAGAAGAAGATTGCTAAGAGAATAATCCTAAAAGATCGATTTAGAAAACCAATAACGTCTATAGCAGGAATCGACTTAGCTTTCAAAGAGGATAGAGCGATAACAGCCTATGTTTTAATGGCTTTTCCATCCCAAAAAATAATTCATAAGAAGATAGCAATATCGCCAATTGAGTTTCCATACATCCCTACGTTTCTATCCTTTAGGGAAGGTCCACCAATAGTGAAAGTAATAAATTCCTTAGATGTTAAACCAGATGTGTTTATGATAAATGCTCACGGAATTGCGCATCCATCATTCTGTGGTTGTGCATCTCATGTGGGAGTGATGACTCAAAATCCTACCATCGGAGTTGCACAGAGTAACCTCTGTGGAAAATATAAGGTTACACCAGAGGAAGTTGACAAATATGTCCCCTTGTTTTATGAGAGTAGAACGGTTGGTTGGATCTTTAAATCTAAGAAAAGCTGTAGACCCATTTTTATTTCTCCGGGACATCTAGTCAGTTTAGAGTCGTTAATTGAAATCACTAGAAGATGTATTGGTAAATATAAGCTGCCTATTCCTCTATATTACGCACATAAATTAGCCAGTGAAACGAAGAGAACAATCTCGTAAGATCTTTATAAGAGCTATATTAATGTTGATTGAATTGAACATAATGCAATGTTAAGATGTTTCTTGCATAGTTTACTATTCTAATTGAAGTAAAAAAATAAAAAA
>JAUWWH010000261.1 GCA_030617005.1 Candidatus Bathyarchaeota archaeon
GTGGACCGGACGGGATTTGAACCCGTGACATCCGCCGTGCGAGGACGGCGTTCATTCCACTGAACTACCGGCCCAATATTTTTATTGAGGATACGGGTCTGAATTAAGCCTTTTTGTTTGAAGTAATAACTTTATCTCTCTTGTCAGTGTCTATTTTATTCATAATTATTCGAAAGATAAATAATATCTTTATTACATTAATTTTAGTTGGATGTTTAACACATGGTTACTAATCTTCCGAGAGAAGCCTTACATAAATGGGGAGAAGTCGCTTTAGCAAAAAGACCTAAAGAAAAGATTAAAAAAATTCAAGAGTTTTTAAGCCTTGTTCCCAAGCATAAGGGTACAGAAAGCCTGAGAGATCATGCAAAGCGAAAAATTGCTTCACTTAGAGAAGAAATTGTTGATAAGAAACGTAAAAAGATTGGAGTTGGCAGATCGTCATTCTTTATTGAAAAGGAAGGAGATACACAAATAGTGATTTTAGGGTTTACCAATGTAGGACGGAGTAGTCTCCTCTCAATTTTGACTAATGCGAATGTAGAAATATCGTCTTATCCTTATACAACTAAAGAACCCACTCCAGGCATGTTTCAGTATCAAGATTTACAGTTTCAATTAGTAGAAGCTCCAGCTTTGATCGAAAATGTTGCAGATAGGGGAGCGCGGGGTCTTAAAACGTTAACTGTTGCTAGAAACGCTGATGGTCTTCTTCTCATGGTCGATTTATCAAAAGATCCTATCCAACAATACTCGCTAATATCGAAAGAATTAGAGAAAGCAAGGATTCTTACACGAAAACCTAAAGGTAAAGTCGAGATTGAAAGAACATATAAAGGTGCTGGATTAAAAATTATCATCGTTGGACGACTTCTAAACTCTACTTTTAAAGATATAGAAGAACTACTCAAAGGTTATGGAATCTATGATGCCATGGTAAAAATACAAGGAGAAGCTACAGTAGACGATGTCGAAGATGCCATATTTGAAGGTACAGTTTATAGACCCACGATCCTCATAGCTAATAAAACAGATTATCCAAATACAGCACAAAAAATTGAACAACTGGAGAATTTCATAGGCGATGAAATTAGAATTCTTCCAGCATCATGTAAAACGAAAAATGGACTTGAAAAACTCGGTTCCGAAATATTTGAGATGTTAGATATTATTCGGGTTTATACAAAAGAACCAAATAAGAGATCTCCTTCAAAGAAACCTTTCACCACTAAAGTAGACTCTACCATTCTAGATTTAGCTAAAAAGATACATAGTGATTTTTATAAACAGTTTTCATATGCGAAAATATGGGCAAAGCGATTACGTTTCAGTCCACAAAAAGTCGGGGGGAATTTCATCCTCGAAGATGGTGACACAGTAGAATTACATATGCACTGAATGTTTTCTACAATTTTTTTGTCACCCAGACCAAAATTCCAATTAATATACGAAATATCCATCTCATAAAAGACACCTTTTTGTTACAATATTATTATGGGATATTATGATTTAGATATTTCCTAGTAAAGTGACTTTAAAATTAAGATAAGACTTTTAAATTCGCTTTGTAATAGATTTCTTTTCAGGTTTCAAGTGTTGTACGTTTTATGTTAAAAAAGCATTTCATATACTTCGTAGGAAGTCTTTTTCATGCCTAACGTCTTATAAACTTTTTTTGCAGATTTGTTATGCTCCTCAACATAAAGTCTTAGTCCACAAATATCTACTCTTGATTCTGCCAATCTCAAAATTGCTCTGTAAAGACTAGTAAATATCTTCTTATTTCTGAATTTTTTATTGACATAGACGCTTTGTATCCACCAGAAACATTTGTTTCTCCAATCGCTCCATTCAAATGTAATCATCAACTGACCAATAATTCCTATTTTCCTATCTCTTTTTTCAGCAACAAGATAAAATCCTTTGTTTGGATTATCTATTACGGCCTTAACCCCCTTGAGTACTTCTGCTCTGTTAAGCGTCTTATCCTCAGTTTCTCTCGCCATTTGTATGTTATAATCTGCTATCCTTTTTACATCCTTAAGCGTAGCTTTCCGAAAAGCTATGTCATCATTCATTATTCTTCTCTCCTACTTCCCAAATTGGATACCTTGATTTCTTTCTAAGATCTGTTTTTTTCCTAATCTTTTTCTACATTATAGTAACCATATTCTCTAAGAAAGACTTGTCCTTTGACTTGTCGTAATTAGGAATATTTTATGAAGGAGTATATTGGGTTTGGAATTAAAATTTAGTCCTAAAGTCTCTCAATAGTCATAATTATTCATAAGAATACTTAATAATAGATAATTTAGTGGTTGAGAAAATTTTTTCTTTCATTTGTAGTATGCATACTGTAAATATAATGTTATCATAAAAGTACTCTTCCTATAAACAATAGTTTTCCAATAATTGTTTCTAATGCCCAAATAGCACCTGCAATAATTCCAAAAACAATTCCTAAAATTTTTTGATTCACCAAGAGAAATCTCCTGAAGTAAACCTATCCATAAACATCA
>JAUWWH010000002.1 GCA_030617005.1 Candidatus Bathyarchaeota archaeon
TCCCCCAAAACCCGGTTTCACAGAATATTTAACCGAAGGAGGAGTGACGATCCATCAAACTGGACGATTTTCGCAGATAGAGATTTCAGGGAACTCAATGTAGGGATCGGTCCAGTGATAGCTATGGCGGATCATGTTATCCCAAATGAGGAAAGCCTTCGCAGATTCCTCAGCAGAGTTCGGCGTTTCTTGAAGGCGAATATAAATGAATGAAATAACAGGAACTATTACAGTTGAGATTAAACCAACTGAGAACTCAAAGAAGGTAGAAAAAGCGGTTAATACCTTTTTTAACTACACATCCTTGAATACGGTTCCCAAACTTGAAAAGAATTATCTTATTGCGAGGATCGAGGGGAGAGAGGGATTAATAAAATTTTACGAGAGACTTAGGCAGGAGAGAATCCTGAACGTAGCTAGGAAAGTTCTGATTAACGGTTTAAGAGGAAACTCTATTACTTTTTATCTGAATAAGCAAGTAGCATATGTTAATCATATCTCCTTTTGTGAACCAAAAAGTGAATCTCCTTTAGGTCCAATTAGAGTTGAAATAAGATGTGATGATGCAAATCAACTAATTAATTGGCTTACTATGAGAACCAAGTAAATTGTAGAGATACACCCTGCAAGATTATTTGTAAAGTATCATTTTATTAACTTTAATTATACATTCGAAACTTATGGTTCTAATCCCTATTTTTAGGATGTTTTTTTCCCCACTAATCTTTCGAAGATCCATTTCCTTGTACTATACTTTTCATCTTTAAGCTTTTCAGCTAGTTTTTGTTCGTATACTGTTAATATTTCCTCTTTAGGAAACTTAACATTGAATGCTTTTTGAAATCCTTCAATAAGAGCATGGTAAATTTTTTCAACTTCTATGTTTAATGTAAGCTCCTGTTTAATAGACGTAATTCTTTCTCTAGCGATGCATATTACGTCTGTGATAGTCTTAGCCCATGGAACTCGTAGAAAAGTAAACATTTTGACAAGATCTATATCTATAAGAAATGTGTCATGTTGAAGAATGACTCCATTTTTATGACGTTGGGAACTTCCAGAAATTTTTTTACCATCAATTATTAGGTTAGGACAGTTTCTTTGATCGCCTGGTTGAAAATTGGCATTTATACCTAGAATTTTTGTGGTTTCTATTAGTCCATTGCATATAGTGTTGTAGGAGGTAATTACGTCTTTTGTTTCCAAGTCTTCTTCTTTAATAATCACACTGTATGTAATTTCACCTTTAAAGTCGTGGTAGACTGCTCCTCCACCAGTTATTCTCCGGACTATGTCTACACCATGTCTTTGGCAGTTTTCAACATGGATTTCCTTGAAGACATTCTGAAACCGTCCTATTGAAACTGCTGAAAGTTTCCATAGATAGAAACGTAGAGTATTAGGTACTAACTTTTTAATTCTTGCGGTCAATATGGCCTCATCGATAGCCATATTCATAAAAGCATCTTTAACATCTAAACCAATTATACGCCATTCTTCTACCAATACAATATTCTCCAATGATCTACCTGTCTATGTGCTTAATAACAGGATTAAAGGGGTAGTTGTACAATGGACCACTAGGCCTTTCATTATAATATGGTCTATTACACCCTGAACACCCAGATGTCATAAATGGAAGACCAGTTTTCACTGTTTCCCTTATCAAACTCTCTTTGAGTTTAAAGTCCACAATGTCACCACCCATATTAAAAACGATGTCTTCACACTTAGCTTTACCATTAGTTATCAAGTAATGTGCCAACTGTATTCTTCTATATCGACGAATCGAAGGTTGAGGTCTCTTCTCCTGACTCGTTCCAGGTATAGGTGTGAACGCGAAGAGGCTTGGGTGTACACCAATATTTACCATCCTCTGAATAATTTCGATAAGTTCACGATCATTTTCTCCAAGACCTACTATAAAATGTGTGGTAACCTTTCCCTTCCCAAGAATATGTATAGCGTTTTTTAAACATTCTATATGTTTCTCCCATATATATGGTCCCCCACCCAAAGAACCCTTGGTCTTTTTAAACAATTCCTTAGTGGCAGCATCAAGAGAAATTCCAATTCTATCAACACCAGCATTCATCAGATGCTGAATCTGTTCCTTACTCAAGGGTTGACAAGAAATGGAAATGGGTAAACTGCTCATTGAATTGATTTTACTGAGTAGAGCTAACACTTCTTTGAATACACCAGGATAATTTATGGTTTGTAAGCAGACTCTTTTGACTAGGTTTCCGCTTTCAACCACTTTAATTCGATTAATCACATTCTCTAAGGGAAATAATGGCCATGTAACCCGTGATAGCATATTAGCTCTACTCGTACTAGATCGTGCTTGGGAGCAGAAAACACAATTAGCAGAACATTTCCCGGAATGATATGTCATTAAGTAGATAGTTGTTGTTTCCGTTTCCTGTACTCCATCCGTTAACCCTAGGGTTATAGCGGAACCGAGGGATACTCTGATCATCGACGGAAGGTATTCTTCACACACGAAGTTAGCCTCTTCTATTTATTTTAAATAATCCGTAATATATCAATAAGGACTCACTTAACTTGAAACAATCATGTTTTATAATCCATCGTAAGTCTTCAGCTATTTGAATCTCATTTTTTTATAGTAAGATGAATGTTTTTTGATCTTTTCTTCATAGACTATCCTTTCTTCCTAATATACTATATAGTTCTAAAATAGGTTTACCTTTAAAATGTTTAAGAGGAAAAAAATAGAATGAATTACTTAGATTTTTTTTGTAGATACACATTCTTGAATAATTTTTCTCTTTTAAATACATCTTCAATGAGAAAAATAAGTAAGAATATGAACTGTTTAATACTCCATTATTTCTATATTTTAGCTGAGTAAATACGTGTTAATAGAGTATTTGGTGCTTCTATTATTTTTATAATCGGTTCTTAGGTAACTCAATTAATCTCTCATATTCATAGATTATCCTAGCAGTTACCGTCCAAGTATCAAGCACCTCTGAATCGATAGAGACGAGCTCATTTGCTATACTCAGTGTCTCTTCTGAAAAACGACCTCCAGGGAATGCCCCTACTATAACTAAAGGGTTTTCCATTTTAACAAGTCTCTCCAAAACATCATGTAATGTCTTGGGTGAACCTGACCTAGTGAATACTAAAGTATAAGATGGTTTAATCACATCAAGAAGGTTACTAAGGTTTCCTTTTCTTAACCTGAGGAGTACTTGACCCTGCTCCGGAACCCTAGTCGTCCTAAAAAGTTGCTCAATTAAACCCACAAAACGGTTATAATTTCGCGGTAATCGAACAGTAGGATTCAGGAAGATAAGAAGATTCCCAATGGTATGAATATATGTTCTCAATAAACCTGTCCTATTCAACGGTGTTCCTAAAGCTTCAAGAAGAGAAAAGTGAACAATGTCAGGTCGTCCCCGTTTTAAGCTGTCATCTAAAGAGAACATTGCTCTATGATGATAAGATCTATCTAAAAGCGATTGATGCGTCTTTTTACTCACACCCTTAGCCCACGCAACAATAGATGGGTGAAATACGATTTTCTTTGGAATAGTTTCTAATGCTGCTTCAGCCAATACAAAGTTCAACATACTTTCTATTCTATTGGATGTTAGGAAAAAACTTTATCATGGGTAGGAAACTAATTTGAATGAGGATTTCGATTAAAGTTGGTAAACCGGAGGATGCGCCATCGACTTCGTAGAGAAAATAAACGGATTGCCCTAGAACGCATTTTTGTCTTATTTAACATGGCGAAGGAAGTTTTTAGAGAAGAACCTGAATTGGCTCAATATTATATTACTTTAGCTAAAAAAATAGGGATGCGCTACAAGGTTAAATTACCAATTGAGTTAAGAAGAATGTCCTGTAAACACTGTAAATCCTTTATCTTTCCTGGAATAAATTGTAGGGTAAGACTTCAACAACGACGTGAACCACATGTGGTAATCACATGTTTTAACTGTGGAGGATTTATGCGAATACCGTTGCGAAATCGGGGAATACCCCGCAGGTAATATCACTTCCTCTTCAAAACTACTTCATCTCTTAATAAGGGTGTTATTTAATTCCGCATCTTTTGTTTTTATATACCACTCTTTTTAGTGGTTATATTATTTTTATTAGAATAATAGCGATGCTTATTTTGTAAGGTTAATATGCATGATAAGGATGGATACTCCTGCGTAATTTATCGGTGGATCCAGAGCTCATTTTGTTCTTCGCTAAAGTTACCATAATACTCGTGGTTCAAAGGAAATTGTGACGCATAGATTTTGTGGAAAAAGAAGAAGTATTTGGGAGAAAACTCGATGAATTAATATATGATTTCATATGGAAGTTATCGCAAGAAAAACAGGGGGAGTTGCGGGGGATCAAAGGGTGGTGTTTCCACTCCGCAGAGGATTTACGCGAATATCCCTTAAGGAGAGAATTTAAGAAGATGATTACAAAGAAACAGAAATTAAGGATTAGAAAGGAATTTTCCACTGAGAAACCTACGGTATGGATCGGTAAAAACGGAATTACTGAAGAATTCATTGGGGAATTATTAAACCAATTTGAGAAAAACGAAGTTGTTAAGGTAAAAATTCTGAAAAGTTTACTAAAAACTCATAGTGCCTTTGAAATAGCTGAAAAATTAATAAAACAGATCGATTCTATTCTAATAGAGGTTCGAGGTCATAGTTTTATCTTTTTCAGAAAGCGAAAGTTGTAGGATAACAGAGAGATGTTTAAATATGTTTTACAATCAATTGATAAAAAACGGAAACATCTATAAGTCAAGATTTTTTTTAGAGGAGAAACATAAAAAGCATTTATATCTCTCTTATTAATTACTGATGTACTCCAATGAAGGTGTAAAAGGGTTTGCCAACCATTTATAATATTCCAGCAGAAAAAATTATTGAAATAACAGTCGAATACTTAAAAGATAATGTCCCTGAAGTCACTCCTCCATCTTGGGTTACCTTCGTGAAAACTGGCTCTCATACAGAGAAGCCACCACAAAACCCAGACTGGTGGTATATTCGATCCGCATCTCTACTACGAAAGATTTACATAAATGGTCCTATAGGTATTGCGAGATTGAGGAAGGCGTATGGTGGACGGAGTAGAAAGGGAAATGTGGGAAAGCATAAGAGGCGTGGAGGGGGACTCATTATTAGATCCTCGTTGCAACAACTTGAAAAAGCGGGTTTAGTAATGAAAGTTGAGAAAAAGGGGAGAAAAATAACTAATAAAGGAATTTCTCTCCTTGATAGTTTAGCTACAGAAATCCAGAAGAAACTTGAAAAGAACATGCCTGAACTAAAAAAATATAGATAAACGGTGCTATTATGAGTTCTAACAGTGAACTTGACGCAATTCGTCAGAGACGTTTAATTGGACTCCGTCAACAACTTCTTGAGGAACAACAGAAAACGGAGCAACGTCAAGCTTTAGAGGGACAGAAACAATCTTTACTTCGAGAAATTTTAACATCAGAAGCTAGGCAACGGCTTAATCGAATCAAGTTAGTAAAATCAGATTTTGTAGCTCAACTTGAACTTCAATTAATTCAGATTGCACAAAGTGGAAGAGTAAGACTCCCTATTAATGACGAACAACTTAAGCAGATACTGATACAACTTCAATCTGTGAAACGAGAAACTAAGTTTAGGAGAATGTAAATTGACTAAGAATAAACCAGCAGCAAAGAAGAGAAGGTTGGTTAAAGCAAATAGGCGGAGTCAACCTGTTCCAATTTGGATTTTTGTGAAATCAGGTAGGAAGGTTCGATCTAGTCCAAAAAGGAGAAACTGGCGTAGAAGTAAACTTCGCGCTTAAGGGGTCTAATTATGTCTAAAGAGAATAAAGAAATCGTTGAAGAGCGAATCTATACAATTCCCTTGACTAAAGCTTGGTCTTCACCGAAGAGGACAAGAACCCCTCGTGCTATGCGTGTTCTAAAGGATTTCATTAGAAAGCATATGAAATCTGAGGACCTCTTAATTTCTACCGAAGTAAATGAGTTTCTTTGGAGTAAAGGAATTGAAGGTTCACCTAGGAAGATTAGGATTAAAGCAGTTAGAGATGCGGATAATGTAGTAACAGTTTATCTTGTCAAAGGAGAATGATATCCTATTTGGCAATTCTCCGTTTTAATCTTCTTGGCAATCCAAATATTGGAATCTACGCACTTACAACTAACTCCTACACACTAATTCCGACAAAAAACTTAGAAGGAAAGATTAAACGTTTAAGTACGTTCCTAAATGGACAGCTTATTCCTACTACCATTGGAGGAACCCGTCTTATAGGTGTTTTAGCAGCAGCTAACTCCAATGGGATTATATTACCTAATTTTATTCTTGATGATGAAATCCGAGTTATGAGAACTCTATTAGATACAAATATTGATAGAATAAAGAGTAAAATAAATGCTTTTGGGAACTTAATTCTTGTGAACGATCATGGGGGTATAGTTGGAAAAAACTTAATGCGGGAAAAGAAGATTATTCATAAAATCGAAGATATTTTAGATATTGAACTTGTACTTGGTCAAATAGCTGGATTACCCTATGTTGGTTCTTTGGCTGTAGCAACTAATACAGGCGTTTTAGCACACCCTCTGCTTCGAGATGATGAGAAAAAGGTATTAACGGATGTCCTTAAAGTTCGAGTAGATCTTGGAACAATTAATGGTGGAAATCCCTTTATATCATCTGGCATTTTAGTAAACGATCATGGAGCGATTATTAGTCACCTTACAACTGGCCCAGAAATTATGACGATCTCGAATCTATTCGGTGTATAACCTTCGTTTGATAGTTTATAAATCTCCTTCCAAATGGATAATAAACATTAAAATATGGCTAAGTTAAATCCTTTTCATCTTATAAAAAACTTCTAAATACTTTTGAGGGAATTCTGATGAGTACAGTGAAAATATTCCGAGTAAAGGGCCGAATTCTAAAGCCAGGCTATAAGACAGTTTTTTCGAAGGATGTACGTGCATTAAAACCTGAAGACGCTATAGAAAAAGTGTACATGCTGTTGGGTGGTCAACATCATGTAAAAAGGTTTCAGTTAAAAATCGACTCGGTTAAGGAGATATTATACGAGGATACTAAGGACCATATAATCAGAGCATTAAGTAGGGAATAGGATTATGTCCGTGAATGAAGATGTTTTAAGACGATTAGTTATGGAACTTCAGATTCTCCAAGAAACTGCAGATACTATTCAACAAAGAATCGGACTGACTTATGCCGCAATAAATGAGTTGCAAATAGCCCACAATACTCTTGAAGGAATAAAGAAGGAAAAGAACGGATCTTCATTACTGATACCTATCGGTGGAGGTTCGTATGTAAAAACTAAACTTGAAGATTCTGAAAAGCTCATAGTTGGTATAGGAGCAAATGTCGCTGTGGAAAAGAATATTGGTGAAGCCCAAGAAGCTTTTCAAACTCGCCTTCTCAGATTAGAAAAAGTTCGGGATTCCCTTCAAAAGCAATTAGAAGAGATTGTAACTAAGATAACTAATACTAGAACACACTTCCAGACATTATCTGAGCAATTGCAAGAAGGAAAGAGGAATGTTTGAAGGTCTCAAGAAGAGCTTAGGTAATATCATCGATAAGCTATCAAAGACCGAGTTGAAAGGAAAATCGATTGACTCCATTCTCTGGAACTTCAAATTAGCACTCTTAGAAAATGATGTGGCTTTATCAGTGACCGATATGATTTGCAATGAAGTTAAAAATCAACTTCAAGGCATAAAAGTTCAACGTTTTGAAGATAAGAGAAAAGTCGTTGAAAGGATTCTTCGTTCGATCATTAATGACATTTTAATTTCAGAGACTAAAATCGATCTTTTAAACCTCATTAAGAAAAAAAGAGAGATAAAAGAACCTTTCGTTATAGTTTTTCTTGGCGTCAATGGTACCGGTAAGACTACAACCATTGGAAAAGTTGCCCACCTTCTTCTCAATAATAGTTATTCTGTGGTATTGGCAGGATGTGATACATTTCGAGCGGGTTCCATAGAACAATTGGAAGGTCATGCCAAACACTTGGGGATACGTATGATTAAACATTCGTATGGCGCTGATGCTGCTGCTGTGGCCTTTGATGCGATAAGTCATGCTAAGGCACATAGAATCGACGTAGTCCTTATCGATACTGCTGGAAGAATGCAGACAAATCGGAATTTAATGGAAGAGCTGAGGAAAATCGTTCAAGTGAATAAACCAGATCTGACACTTTTTATTGGAGATGCTTTAACTGGAAATGATGCAGTAGAACAAACTAAGGAATTCATCAAGTTTGTACATATAGATGCTTCAATTCTTACCAAGATAGATGCTGATGCTAAAGGTGGTTCTGCTATTTCAATAGCTTATATTACAAAGAGACCTACTATTTTCCTTGGGACCGGACAGAATTATAATGATCTTGTACCATTCAAACCCAGTTTCTTGATTGAAAAAATCTTTGAGCACCCCCCATCTTAAGCTATAGGATTAATCCCGAGGGGATTTAACTTTCATTTTACTCTATAATGATCTAAAAATCTTGAATTCTACTTAGTTTGTTACTCACATTTTCATTCACAAATAATCTTGTATTGATTTCCTTTCTGAAAATTGATCAAGAAGTGTCTATATTCCGTATCTCGATCTTTATGTGCTTTCTCTATCTTACTCACTTTTTTTATTAAATCATAAACAAAAAATTAAACAAAATAATATATTTAAATAGAAATCACCGATCGTTGTTCCTCTGATGAATTGTTTGTAGATTGTATATTGATTTAAATCAAATCTAATAAAAGAGCTTTCTCTGTGTGTAACCTATTCTCAGCTTCCTGAAAGATTCTACTTTGTGGAGAGTCTAAAACATCAGATGTTATTTCGTAACCTCTCTGTGCAGGTAAACAGTGGAGGACTATGCAGTCCTTCTTAGCTATAGATAAAAGTTTTGAATTTAGTTGGTAGGGTTTAAAGACCTTGATTCGTTCCTCCTTCTCTTTCTCAAGTCCTAAGGAAACCCATGTATCTGTGACTAAGACATCCGCTTCTCTTGCAGCTTTTTTTGGGTCTCTCACAATCGTAGCATTTGTCTTTATTCTCGGTTCATAGCCTTCTGGAATAGCCGCTACCATCTCCATCCCAACCATCTTAGCGCCCAGCATCAAAGAGTTAAACACATTAGTTGCATCACCGACCCAACCCAATTTGATTCCTTTAAAGCTCTTCTTCACTTCTAAAATGGTAAGTAAATCTGCTAATGCTTGGCAGGGGTGATATAGATCATCCATTCCATTTATTACGGGTTTTTCACAACCCTCTGCGATCATCAGAGTCTGCTTGTGAGTAAAAATTCGCACCATTACAGCATCACAGTATAATCCTAGAACTCTCGCTTCATCTTTTATATTCCCCTTAACGAAGTTCATTTCTTCCCATTTTAGATTAATGGCATGACCGCCTAAATGTGTCATAGCTGTTTCAAAAGAAATTCGTGTCCTCGTTGATGTCTTTGCAAAAAGCATTGCTAAAGTCTTTTTCTTCAAACTATCACTGTATAAATTCTCCTTCAACATTAACGAAAGTTTGAGCAGTTTTATCAATTCATTCTTATTAATATCCAATAGTGTTAGGAAATCCTTTCCTTTCATACGTTTAGTCTCCATAATTTTTAAATTATTATTTTTTCTTATGATAATATGCATATAATTGACGAGAAGTACATATTAATAATATTCCGCATCTAATCTTGTACCCGACTATCTGGATCAGGCGGGAAATTTAGGTGAATCTCATTTCAATTATTGGAATTTTTTTTGTCTATTTTAGGTTTCTTTGGAGCCTTACGCTTCTCTTCAATATTCTTTGGAATTTTTATGGTAGGTTTATTCTTATTAATTTACAGTTTAATTATAAAAACGGAAGTACCTCCCGTGAAACCAATATCACTTACTTTAACAGAGTCAACTATACAATACATCAAACAACTTTCACTTTTCTGTCCAAAGTGTGGTGCAGAATTAGATAGACAAAAAGAAGGAAAAGCTAAAAGGTCTGATGGTGCTAGGATACTCCTTTTAATCTTTGGAGGCATAATACTGCTGGTGGCATTTGGTCTCTTGGTGGGCGGTGGAACCTTGCTTTTGCTAAACACTTCTCTGGCAGATACTGAAGATTTTTTAACTACTGAAAGTTACCAGCTTATAAGAGACTCTTATGCTATCGCATTTCAGGATATCCACATTGATGTAGGTGAATTCACTGGAACATGGGGCATGTAGCAACCATCAGTAAGTGATTTAGTCACCATTAAATTAACTGGTTTGAGCAATGAACTATCAAAGAACATTTTTCTTGGGATAGCTGAGGGTTCAGATGTGGAAGCATATCTTTTCGATGTTTATTATGACGAGATAATTCGATTCAGCATCTCTTCTTCACAATCTCTAAATGTTGAATTCAATACTCACTCGGGAGATTCTGTAACATCGGATCCTGCTTTTCAAACGTTCTGGACAGTCTCAGAACATGGGGCTGGGACTCAGACTCTTGAATTGTCACCTGAAGCAGGTAACTATTGGATTGTGTTGATGAACGAAGATGGATCCGCGGTGATAGATTTTAACATAACCTTTGGGGCTAAAATTCCGTTATTATATACGGTAGCTTTAGCATTGTTGGCTGGTGGAGTAATCGCATTATTAATAGGCAGCGTTATAGTCTATTTTTGGGTACATAGAAAAAAAATATTAAGGTGAGATGGGAATGCCTTTCTGTAAACACTGCGGAGTCGAACTTTCTGAAGGAGCAGTCTATTGTTCAAACTGTGGAGTGTCGGTTGAATCTATGTTGTCTGCAGTGCCTATATCTAAACCTCGGTTAGAATTAGCTAGTTGGAGTGAACGATTCATTGCATGGTTAATAGATGCAATAATTCTTGGAATCTTTATTTCAGTGATAAAATTTTTTGTATGGGTAGCATGGCCAGCCTTCGTTTGGGCATCTGATTTTATTAGATGGATCCCGTTTGTTGACATTGGAATGGATAATGTTATCTTTTTTCTTTATTGGACGTTTATGGATGGTATAAGCGGTCAATCGATCGGGAAATCTGTTATGCGGATCAAAGTAACGCAGTTAAACGATAAACCTGCAGATCTGGCGCATGCAGCAATAGAAAGCTTGGGAAAAGCTTTTCTACTCCCCTTAGACTGCATCGTTGGATGGTTCCTTTATCCTAGGAAAAAACAGAGACTATTCAACTATATCTCAGAAACGATAATTGTAAGAATTTTCAGGTTCTAAGAAATATACTATCTAAATGTCATGGATGTAGTAAACCATGACTAACGATGAACTGTATGTTGTGATTGAATCTAGTGGTGGTGTCGGTAACGCAGTTGTTTGAGAATTAATGACCCCGTGGGAAGAGGGTTCGCAGTGTGAACCGTAGTGGAAAGGCTAACGTTCCTGAGAGGTTGAGGTTGTAAAAGGTGATGTGATGGATCATGCCAGAGCATGTCAAGTTTGTCATGGGGTAACCGTTGTTTATCGCTGCGCCAATGCTGCCTACACTGATTGGTCTGGGCTATTCCCGCCTATTACGGAAGGGATCATCGAGGATGTGGCTTCGGCAGGGGCGAAGCTGGTTTTCTGTGATAATCTTTACATGTATGGGACTGTGTCGGGATCAATAAAGGAAGATCTGTGCTATAAGGCTACTGGGCGCAAGGGTAGTACTCGAACTCAAATGGCTGCAACAGTCATGGAAACGCATAAGAGCGGGAAAGTCAGGGTTACCATTGGACGCGCTTCCGATTATTTTGGTTTACACTCTCTAGTTTCACAATACTTGTTCAGACCAGTATTGGCAGGTGAGGTGGTTACGGTATTTGGTAATCCAGAGATAAATTTTTCAACATTTTTAACCATCAAAAGTAATAGGTGATAATTTACCTTCAATATACCTTATAAAGAAAGAGTTTATATCTTCAGAAGTATTTTTTAGGTTGAGTTGGGTAAAAAGTTATGGTGATATTTCCAATCATAAGGTTTTCCCTAATCATGAAATAAAACCATAAAGTTAAAAAATGTAGTTAGACTTTCATGTGAGTTAAAAAAAATTATCTGGAGTTAGAATATATGGGGCTTAGAGACTTCCTTACGTCATTTAAGAGATTAACAAAAATTGTTAAGAAACCTTCAAATCAAGAGCTCTGGGCATCTATTAAAGTAAGTATTATCGGAATGACTATCATAGGGGTTATCGGTTTCGTGATAAAATTCCTTGCTACTATGCTACAGGCAACTACGCCAACTATTTAGAGGGGAATAATGTTAAATGGAATTTAATAATCGTTTAGAGCCATCAATATTTGTCGTAAAAACCGTTGCAGGTCAAGAAAAGAACGCTGCTGAACTTATTGATATAAAGGTTAAAATAGATAAACTACCCGTGTTATCTATTCTTGTCCCTGAAACCCTTCGGGGATATATCTTTATTGAGGCGATAGGGTCTCACATCGTTGATCAAGCTATCTCAGGTATCAAAAATGTGAAATCTAAGGTTCCAGGTAAGGTTCAGTATTCGGAGATAGAGAGATATTTAGTTGTGAAACCCATAATTGATGAAATTGAAGTGGGATATACGGTTGAGATTACAGGTGGACCGTTTAAAGGAATGAAAGCCAAAATAACAAAAGTAAATAAAGTAAGATCTGAAGCAACTCTTGAACTGTTAGAAGCAACATTTACTCTTCCGATTACTGTTCATGCAGACTACTTAAAAGTCGTTAAAAAAACTGAGAATCAAAATCGTTGAACTTAAACACGGGGAATAAATGATGAGTGCGAAGAAAATTGTAGAAATATTGGTTAATGGTGGACATGCAACAGCTGGTCCACCTTTAGGTCCAGCTCTGGGTCCTCTCGGTCTCAATGTATTAAGTGTTGTAAAAAAAATTAATGAATTGACCGACGCTTATGTTGGAATGAAGGTTCCTGTAACAGTTGAAGTCGATGTGGAAACTAAGACTTTCACTGTGAGTATTGGAACTCCGACAACTTCTGCTTTACTTGTAAAAGAATTAAATATTGCTAAGGGGTCTGGAACCCCAAATACTGAGAAAGTTGGTAACTTAACTGTGGAACAATTAATACATATCGCTAAGTTAAAGCGGGAGCAGCTTTTCTCTAAAACTCTCAAAGGAGCTGTTAAAGAGATTCTTGGGAGTTGTGTTAGTGTAGGTATAACTGTTAATGAGAAAGAACCCAAGGACATTCAAAGAGAAATTGATGAAGGTCTCTTTGATGATGTCTTGAAAGAATGACAATAATTTTCAAGCTAAATTAAAAAAAATAATATCTTTGAAGGGAAATAAAATGACTGTTAAAAAAGAAGCTATCTTCAAAGCAATTTCTGAGGTAAAGCAGAAGTCTAAGAAGAGAAATTTTAGACAATCAGTAGAATTAATCTTAAACCTTAGGGATATAGATTTGAAAAAACCCGAAAATCGAATAAATGAATTAGTTGAGCTTCCATATCCTCCTGTAGAAGATATTCGGATAACTGTTTTCGCCACAGGGGATTTAGCTTTAAGAGCAAGAAATGCTGGTGTTTATAGAGTTCTAGAAAGGGATGCTCTTATTGCTCTTGCAAATGATAAAAAGAATTCTAAAAGGTTGGTAAAAGAAACCGATTTCTTCCTCGCTGAAACTACTCTAATGGCTCTTATTGGGAGATCTCTTGGACCTATCTTAGGTCCAAGAGGGAAGATGCCAACTCCAATACCGCCAACTGCACCTATTGAGACGCTTATTGATAGGTATCAGAGATTGGTCAGGTTAAGGGTTAGAGATCAATTGGTAACGCAATGTAGGGTAGGAACAGAGGATATGGCTGATGATCTACTCGTTGATAATATTCAAGCTATTTTTACAAGATTTGAGCAAAGACTGCCAAAGGGTTTTAAAAACATTAAACGTGCTTATGTCAAGACTTCGATGGGGCCGTCATCGAAAATAGAGTTATGAGGTAATAACACTGATATAACAAACATGTTATATTTATATACTAGTTCCCCCATCCTTTTTATGGATGAAGATGGGTATTGTAGAAGGCTGGGTTGAGGATCAAAATAGACCTTCGACTAAGAGACAGTTTAAGTTTCATTTTAAAAAGTTTTGGAATTGGATTCAAAGGGAAGGACTTTTCGAAACGCCTAAGGATCTTTTGGATGATTATGAGAGTAAGACTGGCAGAGAAAAGCACAGCCATGTAGTGTCTGTTAAGCAGTACATGCGATGGCTTAAAGATGAAGAGGGCTACTCTGTAAATTCTAGAATAACTGTATTGACTAGTATTCGAAGTTTTTATAATTTCAATAATACTCCCTTCCCAAAGGTTACGCGGTCAGACCGTCGAAAAATGTTTGAGCTAACAGAAAAGGAGATCCAGAAAGCCCTTGGCAGAAGTCCAGTGAAAGTTAAAGATTTAAGGGACACCTTGATGGTAGCAAGTGAACCCTACCGCACTATTCTTCAGATAA
>JAUWWH010000009.1 GCA_030617005.1 Candidatus Bathyarchaeota archaeon
CCCGTTATTACGCCGTCACCGAGTGCCTTTCTCTTTTCGATTCCAAAATCTGTGCATCGATGGACAACAAAGGTATCAAGCTCAACGAAGCTACCGGGATCTAAGAGTATTTTTAGTCTTTCACGGGCTGTTAGCTTTCCTTTTTGATGTTGCCGTTCAATCCTCTGCAATCCACCGCCCAACTTTGCTTCATGTATCTTCCGTTTGAGTTCTTCAACTCTTTCCATAATATTCACCAGGTTATCTGTAGTAGATAACACTGGAATAAATATTTTCTAATTCACTTAGAGAAAAAAAGTTGAGGATATCTAGAAAAAAATTCGTTTCAGATTCTGTTTACTGTTTTCAAAAGAGTAAACCACATACTACTGACCTCAAAGATTAGTCACTTACAGAAAAAACATAATAAAACCCTATATAAATCATGTTAATATCTTTAAAGAAAAGATTAAATCTAGATTGACATATAGATTTTATCAGTGAAAAAAGAGATATGACCTACATAACTCTCTTGAAACCTAAAGGTAAAGGTATAGAAGCCATTAGGTACCTCAAAGAACTCAAGGCTCCTGAAGGAATAACCATCAAAGAAATATACTTTGTCTTTGGTCAATACGATGCTGCAATCATCTTTGAAGCAATAAATGATAAGACTGCCTTGAACTTCACCATGGAAATAGGCTTCGCTACAAGCTACACAGTTGAGACTATGGTAGCGATCTCCACTAAGGAAAACTAACATGGGGGGGAGAGATATGAAAAAGATAGGGGAAATAACCCATTATTTCTCTAGAATAGGAGTAGCCATCATCCAATTAGGAGACTCCTTATCGATTGGAGAAAAAATTCTCATAAAGGGTGCAACTACCCAGATAGAGCAAGATGTGACTTCGATGCAGATAGAGCAAAAAGATATAACTAAAGCTAAGAAAGGTCAAAGCATCGGACTTAAAGTTGATGGTAAAGTAAGGAAGAAAGATAAGGTGTACAGGGTACCCTAGGCACCGAAAAATAGCGGAAGATATGTAACAGAGACTCTTACAAGAAGCTACTCTCACAAAGTCAGAGTTTGGAATATTTGAGAGAAGTGATAATACTTAGAGTTAAAGGGAACTACTTGTGAATATATATCAATTATTTTCTTCCATTGGAGTAACTTTCAGTCTAATCGGAATCGTGCTAATTCTTACCCCGATTATAATTAAGTTGATTCCAACAGTCGATATAGAAAAAATACTGGGGATAATCCTTTACATCTACAAGAGAGATGGATTCGTCTTTGCTACTTCACCCATCTCCATAATTATTGGAATTATTTACTTCTTAAAGATGTTCTTGTTCTGATCTATCATTAAATGCGATTTTTTTGTTTATGGAAACCCATTGCATCATATAAAAGAGTGAAAGAGTAAACTGGTGGAATAAAGAAAGTGAAGATGGTTGTCTTCGACCTCGATGGTGTCTTAGTAGACATTGACAGCAGTTGGAGACGGATTCATAGAGCCTTTGGTGTTGACAATGAAGTGAATTTCCAGAAACATCTGAAAGAGCAGATTGATTTTGAAGAGTTTATGAGATCCGACATTCGACTATGGAATAGACCTAACATAGATAAAATTAAGAAGATTCTTAATGAGGCCCCTTTAATGAAGGGTGCTATTGAGACCGTTAAGGAACTAAAAAAGATGGGTTATAAGATTGCAATTATCAGTAGCGGGGTATCAATACTTGCTGATCGAGTAAAGGAAGAGCTAGGAATAGAGTACTCCTATTCTAATAAACTACTTGTTGGAGATAATGGAATATTGACAGGTGAAGGCGAGGAAGCTGTCTCTTTAATGAAAAAAGATGTTGTCTTAAAAAAGATGATTGAAGTTGAAGGAATAGAAAGTAAACAGTGTGTAACTATTGGAGACAGCAGATTTGATATTCCTCTCTTTACGAACTCAGGGCTAAGTATAGCATTTAACCCTAAAGATGACTTAGTTAGGGAAGCGGCAGATTTAGTAATAGAAGGGACGGATTTAAGGAAGATATTACCATGGCTCTCAAATAAGAAGGGAATTAACAAGGTAGAGTTTTCTTTTGTTTATTCAAGTGGTAGGAAGGCAAAATCAATCATTAGATCAATCGCCCCAGATAATTTAATAACACCATTTGGTTTAATCATTAAAGCAAGAAGGGATGGAAGAAGAGTTGCAGTTAAAATAGTTACTATAAAAGGGGTTGAAACTCTTCTATCAACAATCAATGATCTCTTATCGTGTATTCAGATCGCAGAAGGTGTTTTAAACGTTGTTGAAGAAGCGCCGTAGGAGGGTAACCTTTTTAAACTGTAATCTATAGTTCATCTGCACTAACATTAATCAATTGAGGGGTAATGCTTGCCAAGAAGACGAAGAAAAGTTCAAGATAAATGGAGATTAAAAAGTTGGTATGATATTCATAGCCCGCCATATTTTGGGGAAGCCCATATAGGCTCAGCACCTTGTAGTGATCCAAATAAAATGATTGGGCGGGTTATCGCAAAGACCCTGTATGATCTTACAGACGATTTTGCCCATCAACATTTAAAGCTTTTTTTCAAGATTGTTGCTGTCAAAGAGAATAACTGCTTTACAATTTTCAAGGGACATGAATATTCTAGGGAGTATCTAAGAGGGCTTGTCAGAAGAAGAAGCACGAGGATTGATGATATACTAAATATAACAACAAAAGATGGATACAAAGTGAGAGTGTCCACTGTAGTCCTCTCTGCTAAGAAAGCTAGAACCTCGCAAGTCTCCGCAGTTAGAAAGATTATTCAAAGGATTGCGAACGAGAAAGCACAAGATTTAAGCTTCGAACAGTTTGTTCGAGAGGCAGTTTTAGGAAAGATAGCTTCTGACATGTACAATGAAACAAAGAATATAATTCCCATCAGACATGTTGGAATAAGAAAGACAAAGTTAATGGCTTCTCCTATAAAGAAGGAAATGGAAAAATCTATAGAGGATATACCTACAGTTTAGAAAAAATTAATTATCACCCTTTTCCTCTAAACTTATTCAGATCCATTTTTTAAGATGACTTCTCTTGATGGAAAAGGAAAGAAGAATCAAAATTGCTCAGGAGGCAGCTAAACTCCTTTATTACAAGATAGCTAGAGATTATAAACAAGCGAAGAAGAAAGCTTGTAGAGATCTAAATGAAAGGGTCTTCCCCAGTAATCTAGAGGTAGCAACAGAATTAGATAAATATGCAGATGAGATGGAAGGTAAAACTAGAAGAATGTTGAACATACGCCTTCGACAGAAAAGTCTTCACATTATGGAACACCTCAAAGAGTTTAATCCAAGACTCATTGGAGGCGTCTGGCGTGGTACAGCCAAAAAAGGAAGTGACATAGACATCACAGTCTATGCAGATAATATTGAGTCAGTGTATAATATAATTAAGAGGAAATATAACATCTTAAAGGCAAAATATTCGTACAAGACTGCAAAAGGAAAAACAGAGAAGTATTACCACATCTACATATTACTTGCTTCAGGAGATGAAGTAGAAATTGTAGTAAAAGATTTAACGTATCTGAATGAAAAACGTAGATGTGAAATTTATGGAGATTATATAACTGGCTTCACTATCGAGCAACTTCAAAAGATACTAGATACAGACCCCACAAAAAAGTTAATCCCAAAATGGAAAGTAAAATAAATCGTTAAAATATAGGGAGGACATCACATGAAAGCGGTTATCTTAGCTGCTGGCGAAGGTTCTAGACTAAGACCCTTAACATTATATAGACCAAAATGTATGATTCCTCTTGCAGGTAAACCGATTCTTCAATATCTTCTATTAGCTCTTAAGGAAAGTGGAATTGAAGAAATCCTTATAATTGTCGGATATCGTAAGGAGTTGGTTCAGAATTATTTTCGTGACGGTAAAGAATTTGGAGTCAAATTAAGCTATGTAGAACAGAAGAAGTTGTGTGGAACAGCAGATGCTGTAAGTTTAAGTGAAGAATATATTTCTGATGATGATTTTCTCATGATCTATGGAGATCTTCTTATAGACTCCTCTGTTGTGAAAATTACACGACAAAAATACGCTGAAAAAGGCTTAATAACTCTAACTTTAACAAAAGTAGAAGAGCTTAATCGATATGGAATAGTTAAAATAGAAAAGGATCAAGTTAAGAAGATAGTTGAGAAACCTAAATCAAAGGAATTCGGAAATCTAGCCAATGTAGGAGTATACGTTTTCTCAAAGAAAATTTTTAAGGCAATACAAAAAACAGTGAAATCACAAAGAAAAGAATTTGAGATAACAGATACACTGAATCTCCTTTTAAAAGAGGGTACCCAATTGGCATCCGTGGAGATAGAACCGAGAAATTGGCTTGATGTAGGTAGACCTTGGGACTTACTCGAAGCAAACAGAAGGGTTCTCAAACAAGCACATTTAGAGAATAAAGGTGAATTGGAGAAAGGGGCATATCTGAAAGGGCCTATAGGTGTTGGAACGGGAACAAAGATACGTGCAGGAGCCTACATTGAAGGCCCTGTATGGATTGGTGAGGGAAGTGACATTGGACCAAATTGTTATATCCGCCCATTTACGAGTTTAGGTAAAGGCGTTCGAATAGGAAATGCTTGTGAGATTAAGAATAGTCTCATTCTAAATCAAACACATATTGGTCATATGTCCTATGTAGGAGATAGCATCATAGGGGAGATGTGTAATTTTGGTGCAGGTACAATTACCTCAAACCTCCGATTTGATGAGAGAGCTGTTAAAGTGAAGGTGAAGGGGGAAGTAGTAGATAGCGGTGTAATGAAACTCGGTGTTATAATAGGGGATAATGTAAAGACCGGTATCGGAGTGAGGTTCATGCCAGGAGTTAAGGTGGATGGTGACACATGGATTGGACCAAGTACAACAATATATGAAGATTTACCGTCTGGAACAATTGTTTCACATAAGCAAGAGCTACAATTTAAAAGAAAAACTTGATCTAGCGTATAATAGATACTATTTATAAATTATGTTGATGAAAATTGGACTTCAAATCGAAAAAATTCAAGAAGATGTTTCCAAATCTAGCAGAAGAACTAGAACAAGGATCTGTGACTATCAAGATTAATTCCAGTCAACTCGATGGTAAAGCAAGAGAAAACATAGTATCTAAAACCTTTAAAGGATACAATCCTGATGTAATCGATTTTCTTAGAAGATGTAATACATTGGAAGACGCAAATGAAATAATCGATTACATGGAAAAACAAAACAAAATATCCACTAAATATGCACAAGAATTACGAAGACAGTTGAAGGAAAAGGGTATCAGAAGCTTTGGAGCTAAGAAAGAAGATAATCACTATAATCTAAGAAGAAAAAACTAAGGAAACTTATTATGTCCTTCTCTTAGCAGAGAAGATTTTTATCACATCTCCTCCCTTAAGAATATAACCCTCACCAAGCCTCCTCTTAGTCCGTACATTTATCGCATGGATAAAGCCTTCACCGAGTTCTGTATGGATCATGTAAGCGAAACCCTTTGCAGTTGTACCATATGGGATTAGATATACGTCAGGTAGAACCTGCCCATCATGGTTACTCAGCCGTTCAACGTTCTCTACTGGATAGACTACTATCATTTGTAGGAGATTAAAGAAGGTTCTATTCAAAACTTCTTGGACGCCCGTTGAACCCCATCTCTCTAAAATTCTACTCTTAATCGTAATTAAAGCATTTTTCTGATCAGATGTCAAAACCTTAGGCTTCAAAATATTAAAGGTGCATGCTCCAGGAATGTAATCAATTAATCCTTTCTCTGCAGCCCTCCGAAGAGCGAGTTCAGCCTCAGCACAACAGGGAACTACATTATATCCTTTTTCTCTCAATAATTTAATATTCGCCTCAGCATAAGGTAGATCTATCTTATTGGCGGCGATAATCATGGGTTTAGAAATCTTCCTGAGTTCCTTTGTAAAAGATACGAGATCTTCCTCCGTCCATTTTGCTGGAGTATCAACGTCAATTTCCATCTGTTTTAAAGCCGTTATAATGTGATGTTTCTTAATAGATAATCCACTTAATCTATTAAGCAAAAGATCTTCAAATGTAATCCTTGCCGTAGCAACCTTTTGACAGATCCTTTTCCAATCCTTCTTAATAATTCTCATTAACCACATAGTAATTTCATAATCAAGAAACTCCACATCGGTGATAGGATTCCTTGTTCCTGGTTTACATGAATTACCCTCCTCATCAGTTGCACCTGCAACATCAACAATGTGAACCAAGGCATCAGCCTTCATAATTTCATCGAGAAAGTAATTACCCAAACCTTTTCCGCGCCATGATCCAGGAATGAGCCCTGCGCAGTCTATAAGTTCAATAGGGATAAGGCGGGTCCCATTTAAACAAATGGAATTCTGAGGTTGATCTGTTACGTTAAATTCATGGCAGACACAAGAACTTCTGAGGTAGGCTATTCCCCTATTGGGTTTGATTGTAGTAAAAGGTCTATTTTCTATAGGGATAGGGATCAAAGTTAATCCACTAAAGAATGTACTCTTTCCCGTATTGGGCTTCCCTACAACCCCTACCAACATTTGAATTATGATCCTCCAAGTTATATGTTAAATTTTATAAAGTGGATAATAAAAAGATATAGAACTCAACATTAAATAATATTCAATAAAAAGACAAAAAGTCATCATTTTTAAGGCATATTTTAAAAAAAATCACTCTATTTTAATGTCTACAGATAACTATCTAATCAAAAGACAGCGAATTCATATATTTAAACAACTGTTTTGGAAGTAAATTCACAATAAGATGAAGAATGGAGTCACGAGTAAAATAAATATCTTTAAAAAAATATTAACAAAAGCACATTAATATGGGGAGAATTCATCAATTTTTATATAATCGCAAACATATAAATGTAATCATGGATACGGACAACAAAAAATCAGTTAATATCACAAACATAAAATGATAACAATCTGGGAAATTGATTAATGGAAAATGTACTCTTTATAAATCCGCCTCAAAGTTTTGAGAGAAAGGGAACTTCCGAAGGGTTAGCCCTCCCTCTCGGTCTTCTTTATTTAAAAGCAATGATACCGGAGTGTAACACGAAAGTACTTGACCTCTCAGTATCAGAGAACCCAAAAAGAACCTTCATAGAGATCTTGGAATCGAAAGATTGGAATGTTATCGGAATCACAGTTTTAACTTATAGTTTAGATACCATTCGCCAGCTTGTAAACTTAGTAAAGAAAAATGGTAACACGTATCTTATTGGAGGGGGTCCACATGCAACTCTCGCACCTAATGATTGCATAGATATGGGGTTCGACGCAGTAGTTATCGGAGAGGGTGAGCAGATCATAGCCGATGTGATCAAAAATAAACCAAAAGGGATACTCCAAGGAAAACCTATTAAAAATCTTGATGAGATACCGTTCCCCGATAGAAGCACTTTAGATAATACAAAATACGGTGTTTTTGGGTTTTTACAGGTACCAGGGCTCGCAACCAATATAGTGACATCAAGAGGATGCCCCTTCAACTGTACCTTCTGTGGACGGATAATAAGAGGATCTGTGAGAAGAAGATCCGTGGCATCAGTAATAAATGAACTTAAAGAATTAAAAAAACAAGGATTTAAAAACATCTTCATTTCAGATGACTATTTTATCACAAACAAGAGATGGGCAATAGCTTTCTGCAATGCGTTAAAGAAGGAAAAAATGAGATTTAATTTCTTTTATCAGACAAGAATAGATAATTTTGATAAAGAATCTGCCGAAATCCTTAGAGAAGCAGGAACTCAATACATAAGTTTTGGCATAGAATCTATCCACCCTAATATCTTAAAATTCTATAACAAAACTAGTAAACCAACTAAATGGCGAGAACTCACCGAGAAAGCGCTTGGATACTGCAATGACACAGGCATCTATTCCCAAGCATCATTGATAATTGGAGCTCCTATGGAAACGGAAGAGTTGTTTTGGGAAAGCTATGATTTCGTACGTGAGAACGGAGCAGATACAATTAACGTAAACCCTTTAATGTATATGGTAGGTTCAGAAATATGGAAAGACGCGGTGAAAAAAGGGATAATAAAAAGTAATGAGTATCTTATAGCTGCCAATAAAAGAAAACTCTGCTCTATACCTCCAGAAAGAATAGACGAAATATGTTCTGAAGTTTTTGAAAAAGTTACAAGTAATTATGGTCATGTTTTATCCAAGACTCTTCGACACATCGATAGGTTTAGAATTAAACTCATATCGATAGGAATCAAGAAATTTATTTCATGGAACATGCTAGGCGGGGATTGGAGAAAGCATTATGATATTATGAAAGAATTTGGTTATGGAAAGACTTTTCTTGAAAAACCAGAAAAGAGGACAAAATCCAATCTTTGACATCGAACTCGAAATAAGTCTAACTGTAAACTTCACAGAATTTACTATTGAATAGAAGTTATAACAAACTTTATCAATATCAAAGATTTCCATCTAGTACTAAAACTATAAATTGAACATCAATAGTTGTAACATAATCCTCCAAAGAGGGTAGAGAACATTGTATAAATACGAAACTAAGGCTTGGAAGAACCTTGACGAATCGTCAATGAAAGAGGTAACTAAACAAAGACATATGAAATGGAGAAGACAACCAGCAATTATCAGAACAGAGAAACCCTTACGATTAAGCAGGGCGCGTACCCTTGGATATAAAGCTAAACAAGGATTCATAATGATCCGCGTAAGAATCCGAAGAGGAGGACTACGCAAAGTCCCTCCAAGGGGGGGACGAAGACAGAGACACAGTGGTGTAACTAAATTCACCCCCAAAAAAAGTATGAGAATGATAGCCGAGGAACGAGGGAACAGGAAGTTTCCAAATCTCGAGGTTTTAAATTCCTATTGGGTCGGTGAAGACGGACAATATAAGTGGTTTGAGGTGATCTTAGTTGATAAAACAAAATTGTCGACAGAAGAGAGCGGTAGAATTCTTGGTAAGACTCCTAGAAGAGCGTATAGGGGACTAACATCGGCAGGGAAGACAGTAAGAGGGTTGAGGAAGAAGCGGGGTTTGAAAGTAAAAGGATGAATATTCTTAGGATACTCCCAAAATATAGGGTGTGCGTACTGTTCTTCGGAGAAAGGTGAATTGATCTTCATTATTCTCTTAGAGATAATCGGAATTGATCTTTAATATCCACAACATCTAGATAGATACGTATGAAAAAACATCAACCTCAAAAAAAGGGAAATACTGGGAAGGGGTTAAAGAGATCAATCTCATATGTGGAAATCTCTTTCATCGTCCATGTAACAGAGGACTTACAAAAAGTGTTAAAGGCTGTTAGGAATCTACTCCCCGTGCCATATAGCAATAATGTTTCTTTTAAAAAAAAGAATTTATGGGGACATCACAAAAACCTCATCATCCTAGTAAAAACTACAATAAGGAAGAAAAATGTTGTCTATGCACTTATAGAAAACTTGTATAAGAAACTAAATATAAATGACAAAGATGAATTATCAAAAGATTTTAACCAACGGTTAGACAATAAAAAAAAGTTTTTTTTACGATTAGATAAACAGAGAGCATACCTAGGAAAAATCGAACTTAACAATATTGATCCAATTCTCATAAAGATTAAACTAAACTTCTTCCCTAACAACTTTAAAGAGATAATCAAATCCTAATAAATGATTGATCTTTTAGTGAAAAATCTTTGATTAAACTAATAAAAAGGCGATATATAGCATTCCGCATGAAACCCAGTATAAAGATATCTAAGAGAGAAATATACAACATCTTAATTAAAGAGATATCGACAAGTACAAATGTAAAAACGAGAGATGACCTTTATATATGGGTTATAAAATTAGATGTAGAAAAGGGATTAGGAATAATCAGATGTGGACATAACTCTCTTAATCAAATTTTACAATCAATTCAAGAAGCGGAGGGAATCCTGAAAGAATTAAAGTTGAGGACGCTTGGAACATCAGGTTCAATAAAAACATTGAAGAGGAAGTTTTTATCCAAGGAGTTTAAATGAGGAATCATATTTGTTTAAACAATTACGAAAAGGTTTTTAATTCCTTTAACATCTTCAAAAGAGAAAGTATTTAGTATATTGGAGGTTGAATAATAAATGGCTATGTTTACTTCACCGAGTGCCTATGATAGGTCTATTACGATTTTTTCACCAGATGGTCGACTATTCCAAGTTGAATATGCCTTAGAAACCGTGAAGAGAGGATCAACTGTTTTAGGGATAGCATGCCATGAGGGGGTTGTGTTAGGTGCTGAAGAGAGAACTACTTCAAGGTTACAGAACCCAAATTTCGGATGGAAAATTTTCGAGATAGATAATCATGTTGGTGTTGCTGTATCTGGACTTAGCTCAGATGCGAGAATTTTGGTTGATCAAGCGAGAATACATGCTCAAAGCAATAGATTAATGTATGATGAACCAATAGATATCGCAATCTTATCTAAAAGAATTGGTAATGTTGAACAAGTCTACACTCAACATGCAGGAGTACGCCCCTTTGGAGTTTCTTTAATCTTTGGAGGCGTCGATAAAGTAGGGAGTAAGGTTTTTCAGAC
>JAUWWH010000024.1 GCA_030617005.1 Candidatus Bathyarchaeota archaeon
GATAAATCGTTATTCTATATTGTTGCTTCCTTTATCTTTAAAATTTGTTTATTCTCCACCATATTAAATACTGAAGTTACGTTAATCAAATTTACTTGCTGAACACAATAATAAAGGAGTAACACTTTTCTTTTTATTTATAAGCACTTGTTAAATGATGAATACTTGAAATTTCCTACTAGATGCAAAAGCAATATATACCACCATGTTTACCACATGATACGCGATTTAATATAGAAAGAGGATTATAATGTCTCCAGGTCTATATGCGGCTCGAGGTCTCAGAAATAAACGGAAACATTTCCGATGGAAAGATAGATACTACAGAAGAAGAACCCTAAGATTAGATATCAAATCAGATCCACTTGAAGGCGCTCCAATGGGTCGCGGAATAGTTCTAGAGAAAGTTGGGGTTGAAAGCAAACAACCCAACAGTGCTATACGAAAGTGTGTACGTACTCAGCTTATTAGAAATGGTCGACAGGTGACAGCTTTTCTTCCAGGAGACGGAGCTCTTAATTATATTGATGAACACGATGAAGTTATGATATGCGGAATTGGTGGAAGTAGAGGTCGTTCTATGGGAGACATCCCAGGTGTCAGATATAAGGTAATTGGTGTAAACGGAGTTTCCCTAAAATCTTTAATCCTAGGGAAAGCCGAAAAACCTCTCCGATAACCCATTCTTTTCTAATAAAGAATTATCTTTTTCCTAACGTGATGATAGTGCAATTCTCTCCATTTCATCTTTCTTTCCGATAGCATAGCTTCGGCTATCCCTCGCAGCAGCAGTAATAAGTTCGTCTGCTAAACACTCTTCAACAGTTTTTCGGTTTCCAAACGCCACTTTTCTTGCGCCATCAGCCAGAAATCTCAGGGCGAGATCAACCCTTCTCTGTGGTGATATATCAACAGCTTTATGATAACTAATACCTCCATAACTAATACGCGTTGTGTCTTCACATGGGGCGGAGTTTTCTACTGCTCGAGTTAAAATCTCTATCGGATTCTGATTTGTCCTTAAATGAATGATTTCAAAAGCTATTTTAACTATGTTTATCGCTTTAACCTTCTTTCCACCACGTGACCCATGACGCATTAGATTATTTACTAATCTTTCAACGATATTGACTTTAGATTTTTCAAATCGTTTATGTTCATGCCTCCCCCCACTATGGGGGAGAATAACGGGTTTAAGGCAGATATACTTCCTTAAACCTAGATCTTTAATCTCTGTGTTATCGAAACCCCATTTATTGAAGAGTTTGATTTCTATTTCTGCCTTTATTTTTTCACTCTTTTGAACCAAAAGGTACACCATCTCTAAAGTAACTTGTCGGACAGCCATCTTCCCATATAAACTTTACTCATGCTTTCTATGTTATACTAATATATAAGCACAATATTGCCTTTATAATTTATATAACTTTAGTGTCCAAGAACAAAAATCTTTAATATAAGTCATTCATCTAGCCTTAATCCTTATTAACGTAACTTTAAAAAAATATTATCAGGAAAGAATGGATGCGATGAAGAATGAGTAGTTCAAAACCACACTTGAACTTGGTTATAATTGGTCACGTGGATCATGGTAAAAGTACATGCATGGGCCACTTACTCCTCAAGAAAGGGGCTATAGGCGATCGAGCAATAAGGGAGCACGAAGCTGAAGCTAAGCGGATCGGTGTGAGAGCCGATGAAGTCAAATATGCTTGGGTCCTTGATAAGCTTAAAGAAGAAAGGGAAAGGGGTATTACGATTGATCTTGCTTTTTGGAAGTTTGAGACAGATAAATATTTCTTTACAGTCATTGATGCCCCTGGACATCGAGACTTTGTGAAAAACATGATTACGGGTACAAGTCAAGCTGACGCTGCCCTTCTTATCGTATCGGCGAAGAAGGGTGGTTATGAAGCGGGAACTGGACCTGGAGGTCAAACAAGGGAGCATATTTTTCTTGCGTATACTTTAGGTGTTTCCCAGATTCTTGTTGGTATCACAAAAATGGATGATCCCACTGTCAAGTGGAGCCAAGAAAGGTTTGAAGAGGTAAGAGACGGAGTTGCTGATCTATTAAAAATAACAGGCTACAATCCGGCTAAGATTTCCTTTATTCCGATATCAGGTATTACAGGTGATAATCTAGTAGAACCGAGTAAGAATATGGCTTGGTATAAAGGATTGACAATTGAACAAGCTATAAATAATTTTATAGTTGAACCAAGACCTACCAAAAAATCATTAAGGATTCCAATTCAGGATACATATACAATCACAGGTATTGGAACAGTTCCCGTAGGAAGAGTTGAAACAGGAATCTTAAAAGTTGGCGATAAAGTTATATTTATGCCTCACGGAGCTAAAGGAGAAGTAAGGACAATAGAGACACACCATGTACAAATCCAAGAAGCAGGTCCTGGGGATAATATAGGTTTCAGTGTTAAAGGTGTTTCTAAGGGAGATGTCCATAGAGGTGATGTTCTTGGTCATGTGGATGACCCCCCTACAGTAGTTAAAGAGTTTATTGGCCAAATAATTGTTATATATCATCCAACTGCCATAGCAGCTGGATATACACCCGTCCTCCATGCCCACACATCGACTATGGCAACGACTTTTTCTGAGTTGCTTCAGAAGATTGATCCTAGAACAGGGCAGGTTGTTGAAGAGAAGCCTTCATTCTTAAAGACGGGAGATGGTGCTTTAGTAAAGTTTAGGCCACTCCGACCAATAGTAATTGAAGCGTATTCCGATATTCCACAAATTGGTCGATTTGCTATTAGAGATATGGGAACAACCGTTGCAGCTGGTGTTGTAAGGAAAATCACAGAGAAGGTATAACTAAATTCATACTCTTTTCCTATTTTTGGTTATAGCATATATTCTTTAAGATCGAGATTATAAATTGATGAGACAGAAAGTGAATCTGTAGAAGGAGTTCATATGGTACAAAAGGCCCGAATTCACCTCAAAAGTACGGATATAAACCGTTTAGAACAAATATGTACTGAAATAAAAAACATAGCTGATAAAATTGGCATTAAATTAGCCGGGCCTATTCCTTTACCGACAAAACGATTAGTTATTCCAGCAAGAAAAACTCCCTGTGGTCAGGGTAACCCTTCTTGGGATCACTATGAGATGCGCATTCATAAAAGGCTAATCGATATTGACGCTCATGAACGTGTGATGAGACGAATCATGAGGATTAAGATCCCTGATAATGTCTATATAGAAATTACTCTCATATAACAAACGTGTTATATTTAAACACTAGCTCCAACATCCTTTTTTTAGATGAAAATGAGTATCGTAGAAGACTGGATTGAGGATCAAAATAAGCCCTCGACTAAGAGACATTTTAAATTTCATTTTAAAAAGTTTTGGAACTGGATTCAAAAGGAAGAGCTTTTCGAAACGCCTAAGGATCTTTTAAATGATTATGAAAGTAAGACTGGCAGAGAAAAGGACAGCCACGTAGTGTATGTTAAGCAGTACATGCGATGGCTCAAAGATGAAAAGGACTACTCTAAAAAAATTCTAGGATAACTGCGTTGACTAGCATACGAAGTTTTTATAATTTCAATAACATTCCCTTCCCAAAGGTTACGAGGTCAGATCACCGAAAAATGTTTGAGCCCACAAAAAAGGAAATCCAGAAAGCCCTTGGCACAAGTCCAGTGAAAGTTAAAGATTTAAGGGACACCCTGATGGTAGCAAGTGAACCCTACCGCACTATTCTTCAGATAACGTATCAGAGCGGTATGGCACTGGCAGAGTTCCAGGATTTCAATAGGCATGGATGGAAACAGATTAAGGATCAGCTTCACGAAAAGGGTCCTCTTAAGATTAGACTTGTCAGGCACAAGACATTGGAGACTAATGTTAATGTGTATTATACCTTCTTGGGGGAAGAAGGTAAAGATGCTATTAAACGATGGCTACGAATTGGAGAGTCAAAATTTGGATTACCTAAAGATGATGAACCCATATTCATTACTATTCAGAAAAGAAATGGGAAATAGATGCACCCGCGAACGTTACAATTTAATAGAATCTAGTTAACGCCATGAAAAAGGCTGGTGTTGTTCTCAAATCCGCTAAAGGACCCTACGATCTTCACCCACACGAACTCTGAGACATATTCAAGATTATGTGCACCTTAGCAGGTGTGAAAAATGTTGCTTCAGAATTCTTCCTCGGTCATACTATTGACAGATTGGAGTACGATAAGTGTCCCAAATATGATATAGTGTTCTTTCTTTGAGAAAGAATATTTGAAGGTTGAACCTAAACTACATCTTTGGAGTCAACAACCAAAGACGATAAGCCGTGAGAAGATTAGAACAGAAGTAATTGGAGCCCTCATGGGAAAAATAGACGACGCAGAACTATCTCCCATTGCTCAGAAGTTGGGAATTTCACCTCAATAGATACGGTCCATGATACGTAGAATCGGATGGAAGGGAAGTGATGAAGAAACTGAAACCTTACTTGAAACTGAGAGAACTGCAAGGACTGGTGGAAATGGTAATAATTTCGTGTCGAAGCTGGTTTCGGAGGAGGAACTCTGTGGCTGCATAAATGATGGCTGGGAAATTGTGAGGGAACTTTCCAATGGGAAAATCGTGGTAAAAAAACACAAATCAATCTGAAGTGCACGCGTTCTTCCCTTTTAGTGATTATAGATCTATTGAATTTATTATTGAAATTATCATTGGGGAATATCATGTATTTTTTATTGAATTAATAATGACCATTACTAAAAACATAAGTTTTCAATAAGAAAAGATTAGTGAGAATAATTTTTTTAAATAGGATCATTTATCCTACATTTTTCACTTAAGTATGAAATTTTTCATCCATTCAGTGTCACGTATGAAGGTCTCTATAGGGGTATATGCTTTCTTAGAACACACGCTATTCATTAAATCGATAATCGCTTCAGCATTTTCAACTCCAGCTTTACGAATTGAAACCTGTTTATCATTCTTAGTGGGATAACGCATAACTATCGTCATCTCTTTGTTTCCTTACAAAGCTTTATCACTATTTTTAGAAATTCATTTTTATAATATTTCTAAAAATGATAAATAATCATAAGATAAGATCTACTAATTCTAAGAGACTTCTAATCTCATAGTGTGACTTTAAAAATTTCTCTTATAATATCCTTATTTTATGATTTATTGAGAATTTTACTTAATGATAGATAGGAATTTCTTAGATTCTATCTAGTCTATTAGAAAAATTATCCTGAGAATGATGACTAACTTTTAATCCCACACCCAAAGGTAAATTTTACAATACTGTAATATATCTCAAACATCAAGTCGAGGTATATCCAAAAGTTTATCCTCTGATTATTAGTACGCACTCTATCATAAAGAATCGTTTACTTCTTCAAGTATTCCTTAGCTTCCTCACAAGTCAACTTGTAAGGACGACCTGAAATATATTTGTATACGCACATGGGAACTAGACTAAGGAATTAGACCAAGTTGTTTCAAGATACTAAACCTATCCCAGACATCCCATATCTTGATGACTTGGTTATTATCGAAATAGTAGATAGCTATCCCTTTATGTTCAAGCTTTTTTCCAGTCGGAGGTATTTCAGCAATCTCTTCAACGGGGGTTCCCGTCCAAGAATATAAAACAACCACTTTCTCAGCTTCTGCAATGATATCGATCATTTCATAGTTCGTATCTGGGCTTGTTGTCTGGATTCTGTAGATGAATGCTTTGTATTCATCTTTTGAATTTACATCTGGATAAACAGTGTCATTGTACTGAAAGTCTGGATGTATCATTTTATCAAATACTTGAAAATTCTTCTTATTCCATACCTGCTCGGTAAAATCCCTAACCTTATCTTTATACGGGTTCATTTATCTAACCTTAAAAATTTAAGAAATAACTCCTTTTAATATTTTACGCGCGCTTCTTTTTCTTTCTTTACCTTGTTGTTGGGGAGTTAATTTTAATTCCCAAACACAAACAAAAAAACTAAATCCCAAAATAGCTACAATTAATCAGACTTTCCCCTAATTTTTTTATTTGTTTAACCAGGCATGCTTAAGTGTGTACGGTACAAAAAGAGTTAACGGTTTTTGGTGGGATAATATGTCTAAAACTATTTCCCTTCTTTGCTTTTTTAATTGATGCAAATCAAAGTATTCTCTAGCTGATCCAGTTCACTCTTATGATGCTGCTATTAAGTCTTGAAGTTCTTTCCCGATCTTCTCTAAGGAACCATCTGCTCTTGTGAAATCGAATTCATTTCCATCTCCGTCAAGAATTACCATGGAGTTGGGTGTCACGTCGATTTCGAAAATATAAGAGTAGGGCAGTTCCAAGGCTTTGCTATACTTTTCCCTTCTGATGTCTTTGTCTTCCAGGAAGAGCAGTTTCCTATTTGACATAATGAGATATCCCCATTTTCCGTTAAGTTTAACCTCGTAGCTTCTCTGAATCTCATCCTCAGAGCCGAGAATTTCTTCAGCTAAATCAGACCATTTAGCCACTTTTTTCATCTCCTTTCTCCTCAAATATTTTTACTTGTTTAACCATTTATTTAAATGGGTTCAATGCAAAAGTGTTAACGATTTTCTTTTAGTACTATATCCTAATGTACAAATTGACGAAAAGTCTCGAAGCTAATTCTTTGCCGTTTGTCATGTGCTAAAATCAGAAGAGTAGGTGATTGGTGTCTCGGCTGCAACCCATCTTATGTTTTTTAAAACATGCATTAATAGAACAGTAAGTTAAATTTAGCTCAATCATATTTCTTCGTAGAGTGTTATATAAGAACGTCTCAACAAGAATCTAAGCAGTCTTAAGCCTTCCCCTTTTTTCTATTTTTGTGAATTTCCTTAACCATTCTCATTAGATCTTCGGCTGTGTATTTTCCAGGTTTATCACATTTATTAGCCATTTCCTCTGCCACTCGCCAAAGAACCTCGTTGTACGGCGTCCTAATTCCCAATAAGCATCCCAATTTGACCAAATCTCCGTTTAGCTGTTCGGACTCAATGTTTCCTGTGCCCCTCTTGAGACTCTGCCAATAGGAGCCACGGTTATGGATGTTCTCATAGTCCTTTGGCATTCTAGTTATCCCACGTCTCTTCCGAGTGCGTCTATCAAACTGCTCTGGGTCCTCCCACTCGATCCCCGTTGCTCTCCACACTTCCATGGCCTCTCTTCTGGCTGCGGCCATGAACTCACTGTTATCACCTTTACCATCGGTTATGGCTCCCATGGTATTCCCTAGGTTTCGGAGACACTTTGCCCCCTTTGTCCTCATGACCCACTCATTGACACCACCCACAAAACTTGCTCTCTTAAAAGCTTCTGAAACCGTGTGTGTCAATTCGTCCGAACCACGTGGATATAAGCCTACTTCAAGAAAACCAGCATTCCCAGAGATGGGATTTATGACTTCTCCAGGTTGTAAGAAGATACCTGGCACCCTGACCATCACACCATAAATGCGGTCGAAGACGCGTGTGGCAAGTGCCTCATTGCATATGGAGTTTTGGACGCAGAAGATTGGTAGGGTCCTTGGTGCATCGGTATTCTTCAGCTGCCCTAGGCATATGAGGGTGTGCTGTGACTTGACTGTTAAGAGTAAAACATCGTCCTCCTTAAAGGGGGTCAGGTCTTTGGCCTTCTTGCAAGCCTGTATCTTGAGCACATGGATCTCGTCTGGCGTGACCAATCGGAGCCCTGTCTCTTTGATCTTTTCTATGTGTTTGGCATTGCCGACCAAGATGACATCGTGACCTGTCCTGTGGAGGTGACCTCCAATGATGCTCCCGATTGCTCCTGCGCCGTATACTATAAAGCGCATTATAATCCCTCGTTAAAGGTTAGGTTATGGTTTAATATATTCTTCTCTGTAAAGGTATAGAGAATAACATCTTGCTACCTTATCGTAGTATTCTGGCTAGCTTAGCGTGCGTTAGAAGACGGAAAAACAATCGCCAATAAGTTAACTTAATTTTGTTCGCTTTTATTCTACACTCTTAAACCAAATAGA
>JAUWWH010000129.1 GCA_030617005.1 Candidatus Bathyarchaeota archaeon
GAGCTTAAAAACCGAGCTTAAATCTTTGAAGTCAGATATAAAGTTAAAAGATATGCAAATAAATGACCAGCTGAGAGAAATTGAAAGTCATAAAAGTAATTTGCAGACAAAAATAGACCAGATAAATATAATGAATGATAAATTTGAAAAGCTAGACACCTTGTTAGGCCAATCAAAAGAAATGCCGAGGCTAATTAAACAAATCAAAAAAATGATGAAGATAAAGGGCTTTATCTCAGATAAGGAATTAGAGAAATTGATGGAATAATCTTTGGAATTAAGCTTTCTTACTGAAAACTTACAATCTAATTTTATGACAATTTATTTTGAAACTTTCGTTTATAATTTTTTATAAAGTGAGATTCTATTTCTGAACCAATTTTCTTAGTATAAAGTTTTATTAATATGAAGGAAATATAGATTAATAATACAATTTTTTGATAGATTATTTTTAAAAAACAAAAATTAAAAGTAATTTTAGAAAAGCAAATAAATTTTAGTAATATATCTGAATAATTAAAATAAAAATTTTAGGTGAAAATTTTGTCTAATACAAAAAATGATTTCAAACCTCGAGCTATTGCGCTCGATACAGGAGGAACAATGACAGATTCGTTTATCATTGATGATGCAGGAACTTTTACCGTAGGAAAAGCACAGACCACTCCAGAAAATGAGTCAGATGGAATTTTAAATTCAATAGCAGACGCTTTACAATATAGGAGAACAACATTAGATGAATCTAGCAAAGAAGTAGAAGCCTTAGTATATTCTGGTACAGCAATGCTAAATAGACTTTTGGAACGAGAAGGAAATAGTAATATTGGTATTATTATAAATGCAGGTTTTGAGGACCTTCTCAGGTTGGGCAGAGCTCTTCAATGCTGGATATATCTAGACTACGGAGGACGTTTACATGCCAGAGAACATGAACATCCTGAACCACTTATACCAAGAAAACAAATAAAAGGAGTTCGTGGAAGAATCAATTTTTGGGGAGAAGAACTGATTCCACTTTATAAGCAAGACGTAAGGAAAGTTGTAGAAGAATTGCTCGATATGGGGGTTGAGAGCATATGTGTATGCTTGCTTTGTTCCTATATGAATGCGCTTCATGAAATGGAGGTCGAAAGGATTGCGAAAGAAATTATGAAGGAAAAAGACAGAGAGATTCGTGTTATTTTATCAAGTGAACATAATCCAGTGAGAGGGGAGACTCCAAGACTGAACGCCCTCGTTATCGAACAGTATGCTGCTGAACCTTCAAGAGCACAACTGATAAAAATTGCTGAACGATTGCAAGAAAAGGGGGTGCCAGCTCCACTTAGGATTTTAACCTCCTATGGTGGGACAATTTCTCCTTACTATAAATCGCTTATAACAACCATGGTATCAGGACCCGTTGGTGGAATGATTGGAACTAAATTCATAGCCGAAAAATATGCTATTAAGAACTTAGTATCCTCAGATGTAGGGGGTACAAGCTTTGATGTAGGTTTAATAATGGAGAAGTATGTTCCCACCAAATGGGAGAGTTCCATCGGAAAATTCATATTAAACATCCCCATGATAGCCTTAGACTCCATAGGCGCTGGTACAAATATGTATGTCAGATATAATGAGATTTCAGGGAGACTAGAATTTGATCCTGAAAGTGCTGGTTATAAGATAGGAGTATGTAACGAGCAATCTGGCGTTGAGACGGTAACTATGACTGATTGTAGTATAATATTGGGATATCTTAATCCAAACTATTTCCTCGGAGGAAAGGTTCCTTTAAATAAAGAAAGAGCATATAAATATATCGAAGAGCAACTAGCAGAACCTTTTAAAATGGACCCATACATTACTGCCAGAGGAGCTTTAGATTTGATAGAGATAAATATGAAAAACCATCTTAACGGTATGATTCAGGGGCTTGGATTCAGGCCAGAAAATTATACTCTTCTATCCTTTGGTGGTGCAGGACCCCTTCACGTCGCAGGATATTCAAGGGGACTAAAATTCCAAGATATACTTATACCAGAGTGGGCTCCTGCTTTTTCAGCCTTTGGATGCGCATGCGCCGATCATTCCTATAGACATGAAAAAACTATGGACTTATTATTACCTCCTGATGGAGGTATGAATACATTTGTAGCTTCTGTGCTAAACTCTACATGGAAAGATTTAAAAAGTAATATTGCTAAGGAGTTTGAGAAGGAGGGCAGAGATCCTAACGAGATGGAATTCAGACCAACCCTCCGATTACAATATTTAGGAATGTTTGATGACCTTGAAGTCGAATCTCCCTCTGAAGAATTGTCCATAGAACATGTGCCCGAATTAGGTCATTATGATTCCAAGGATTTAATTGAAATAACAAGAAGATATAACGATTTATTTGAGCGAATATTCAGAAGAGGCACATCGAGTCCCGAACTCGGCTATCATTGCACGAAAGCGATAGGAACAGGAGTTGTGAAAGTGCCAAAACCTAAGTTGCCAGAGCAAGAATTAAGTGGAGAAAGGCCTGACGATGATGCATCGAAAGGGAATAGAGATATCTTCTGGGATAAAGGTTGGCATAATGCTTCACTCTGGGAAATGAGTCAGCTAAGACCTGGAAATGTTATAAATGGACCCGCTGTTATCGAGGCTCCAGCAACCACACTGGTAGTTCCACCAGGATACCGAGTTAAACTTGATAAACATAGAATTTTCCATATGGAGGTGTAAACAATGTCAAAAAAACAAATCGGATGGAATGGAAAAAGTTTAATTGAAATGTTGGAAGAAAGCGAAAAGCTTTTTAAAGAAACTAAGCGTTACTACGGCATAGATAAGCTTACTTTAAAGGAAAAAGATCCATTTAATTATGAACGTTGCTATGCTACTCTTAGAGGAGCATTGGTATCTGCTAGAGAAACCGCATTACATGTTGCAGCTAGCCCCATAGTCAAAGAGATTGGTGAGCTATGCTTCGGCTTATATACACCTGAAGGAGATTCAATAGCTGTTTCTACGGGTATTCTGGTTCATATCCACACTATGAGCGAAGCTATAAAATTCATAATAAGAGAGAATTACGAAGATGATGTTGGAATTAATCCTGGTGATATTTTTCTCAACAATGATTGCTTGATAGGCAATGTACATACAACTGATGTACAAACTATTATTCCTATATATTGGAATGAAGAATTAGTAGGTTGGGCTGCTGGTGTAACTCATCAAATTGATATAGGAGGAATTTTTCCTGGTCATGACTTATTTAATTGTGTTCAACGATTCGACGATGGTGTCTATTACACTTGTAGAAAGATAGGTTCTAACGATAAAATATGGAAAGATCACATGATCAATGCTAGGAGAGCCGTTAGAACTCCTATGTATTGGGAATTGGACGAGAAATGTAGGTTAGCGGGAAATTTAATGATTCGGGACGCTGTTTACGATTTTATTGAAAGAGAAGGATTAGATTATTATAAACGATTCGTAAGAGAAGTAATTGAGGAAGGAAGAATAGTTATGCAAGAACGAGTGAAAGAACGGTTAATACCTGGAAGATATAGAGCTGCTTCCTTTATTGATGGACCGCTTAAAGAAGAAGCTTGGCAACCTATAGCAAAAGTTGATAAGGTTAGCCACCATCCAATGGAAATTGTAGTTAAAGATGATGGCGCTTTCTCTCTAAGTTTTGATGGAGTGAGTGGATCTGTAGCTAATTCTACTAACTGCGGTAAAGGAGCAATGGAAGGTGGACAATGGGTTCTTCTAACTCAGATTTTGATTTATGGAGATAAAGTGAACGATGGAGCTTATCTTGCTGTGGAGACGTATTATCCTTTAGGAACATGGTCAAATCCTGGAGATCCATATCTTTCCTATCAATGTCCTTGGGGTAATTTAATTCCAGCCTATACTATAATGATGAAATGTTTGTCATATGGGTTATTTTCTTGCGGGTATCGAGAAGAAGTCGTTCCTGGATATGGTGTTACTGGTGATGCGATACAAAAAGGAGGTGTCTATTCTTCTGGACCATTAGAAGGTAATAGATGGTCTTTATCTACGTTTGAAATAAGCAGGCAAGGATTAGGGGCAAGTGCCGTTAGAGATGGCCTTGATTGGGGCTATGCTATGTGGAATCCTGAATCCGACCTTGGAGATGTCGAAACTTGGGAGTTATTTCAAGGTGGCATACCTTATTTAACGAGAAAAGTTAAGCCAAATAACGCAGGACATGGTAAATATCGTGGAGGTGCAAATTACGAAGGTATAGCTGTAGTTGCTTTTTCAGAACAAGTAGAATTTTTTGGAGCCCGTGAGGGATTATGTTTTCATGGAAGTGGAGGCATGCACGGAGGCTATCCCAATCCAACAGGGTATCGCCTCCATGCTACTGAAACTAACTTGAAAGAGATTTTCGAAA
>JAUWWH010000065.1 GCA_030617005.1 Candidatus Bathyarchaeota archaeon
CCATTTACATCAGCCGCTAACAACATTCCCTGAGACATCACTCCAGCGATCATTTTAGTCGCAAGATTGACTATGGCCACAAATTTTTTATTCAAAAAGCTTTCAGGTTCATAGAATTCCCCCCCTCCAGCAACAATTATTTTAGTCTCACCTGACCCAATGTCGACAATTAATCTTAATATCTTAGTTTTACCAGGAATCGCTTCTGATTTTAATATTTTTACGATTCGGATTTCTAACTTCTTAAAATCTTCATAAGAAACAGTTTTCATTCAAATAACCGTTCAAAAATAGATTTATCCCGATATTATAATCTTATCCATTAAAACCTGCGTGACTCAGATGAAAAAGAACTTGATATCTGTGATCTTTTGTATGATACATCTTAATTATTCATACTAGATCTGAGTATGACTGCGGTCGCCTATTTTCTAATGGCTCATCTTAACATCTATATCGAGTCTAGAAAAAAGTTACCACAAATTTCTCGTAACAAAGCAATAAAACTTTATAAGAGGAAGCTCTAATATTGCGACGTCTTAAAAGTATTCTCTTAATTATCACTTAAATTATGGGGGAAAACATTTGACCCGCACAGGGAAATCTCGTTCCAGACGACCTTTGAGTAAAAGACCACCTACGTGGTGCAAATACGGTCCTGAGGAAGTTGAAGCTTTTGTCATCAAACTTGCAAAAGAAGAAAATGCGCCGAGTAAAATCGGAGTTATCCTCAGAGATCAATATGGCATTCCTCTCGTCAAGCCAATTGTAGGAAAATCAATTAAGGAAATCATTATGGATGGAGGCATAGAAGTTCCTGTCCCTGAAGACTTAAATAATTTGCTTCAGAAAGCTTCAAGAATTAGTAGACATCTGAATAGGAATAGATCTGATGTTTTAAATAGGAGATCCTTACAACTAATCGTGTCTCGGATACGTCGTTTAGCTAAGTACTACCGAAGGACAGGTACCTTACCTAAAGATTGGAAATACACACCTCAAGTCGAAGCAATATGAATCAGGTGGTAGATTGGCTGATGACAATCAAAAGGATTCTGATGATTTTTTCATCAGAATAACACAAGCAGCTAATATTATTAAGAATCATATCGATACGCATGAATTAATACGTGTTATCTCCCATATAGATGCAGATGGATTAGCAGCAGCCGGTATTTTAGGTAAAACGCTTCAAAGAGCTGAAGCTTTCTTTAGAATTCGTATTGTAAAGCAACTTACTGAAGAAATAGTTAATGAACTAATCAGTGAAGACCATTCGTTGCTGATTTTCATGGATTTAGGAAGTGGAAGCCTTGACCTTTTAGATGCTAAGCTTAAAGATTGTGAATTAATAATTTTTGATCATCACAAGCCAATGAATGTTACTATTCCTCAACTTACACATATCAATCCTCATCTTGCAAGTTACGATGGTACTCGGGAAATAAGTGGTGCTGGAGTCACCTACTTAACAGCAAAAGCTATGGATAACACTAACATCGACTTGGCTCCTTTAGCCATTGTTGGAGCTCTTGGGGATTCACAAGATAAGAATGATGAAAGAGGATTGATAGGACTCAACGAAGGTATAGTAGACGATGCTGTGAATACAGGATGTATAAAGGTTGAGAGGGATCTTCTTCTCTTCGGAAGAGAAACGAGACCAATTCATAAAGCTTTAGCATATACTACAGATCCCTTCATTCCCGGGTTGAGTAATGCTGAGGATAAATGTCTTGGTTTTTTGAATAATCTAGATATTGACCTTAAGATTCACGATCGGTGGAGAACCATCAATGATCTTACAGTTGAGGAGAAAGAGAAAATCTTCTCAAAAATAGCTACCTATCTCTCCTCAAAGGGATCACCTGATTCAGATGCCTTAAGACTCATAGGTAAAATCTATACACTAACTAACGAAGACCGATTTAAACCGATGCGAGATGGGAGAGAATACGCTTCCTTCCTGAATGCATGTGGTCGAATGAGGAAGGGTGGTTTAGGTGTGGCAGTAGCGATGGGTAGTCGTGGTGAAACTCTGGATGAAGCTCTCGAGATTCTCAATAATTATAAGAAGACACTCTCTCAATACTTGGATTGGGTGATACAGATTCCTAACGTTTTAAGGAAACTCAAGAATATATACGTAATCAATGGTTCTGATAAAATAGATGAATTAATCATAGGTACAATAGCTAGTATACTCTCTAGTGGTTATCTAAAAGAGAAGATGCCTATCATCGCCTTAACATCGTCTGAAGATGGAATGGTAAAGGTTTCTGGGAGAATCCCTAATGATTTCAATAGAGGTAACCTTGATCTAGGTACAATATTTCGCGAAATCTCAACAAAATTAAACGGTATAGGTGGAGGGCACAACGTTGCTGCTGGCGCACTTTTACCAAAAGACTCTGAAAATCAATTTATCAAATCTATAAACAAACTTGTTGGCTTAATGCATCATACTATAACCACTGACTAATCTTTATTTATTATTGGAAAAGTTGAGATTAATTTTCCTGCTCAATCTAACATATGGTTAACGACTTAAAATAACCTGTAATGTAGCATTTCTAACAAGTTACCATAATTTAGCTTGGGATGTTGAATCGTTTAGAATCGGTTTCTTTCCAGACCAGCAGTATGTACACAGATTTTCTTCTTTCAGAATTGTGTTTCCTGGAGCTTCAATGACAGATTTAATCATGTCGTTTAGGGATATAAATTTTAGGGATATTGTTCCTATGGACTCTTGAATTATTGAGTTCAACATTTGATATTTTTTGGACGACACATCAAGATATTCGCTTAGATCCTTTGGTTCTCTTCCCTCAATTTTTTTCACAGCTCTCCAAGCTATTAGATCTGACTTCTCCGTAGTTTCGTCGAAATAACATGCAAATAGTTGCGGTGGTGATCCTATTCTGGCATGAACTTCTTTTGGTCTATGCGGCCAAATCTTGTCCTTTAGGTATCTCTTCAGTTGGGTACCCCTTCTTATCGAATCGTCTACAAGAACTATTGTTTGATCTCGAATTATCTGAGGATTAGACACCTGTTTGTAGTAGGCAACTAGCTCCCTCGTTGATTGTTGTGGTGGGATATAACTTCTACCCCACGCAGCTGTAAACTTTATTACTGGCCTTCTCAAAGGAGCTATTGATTCAAGGGTTTCTGTTAAATCAGCCTTTAACTCATCCGAGTTAATCATTCCCTGAGTAAAAAGGTTAATGATTTCCTTTGCTTTTTTAATTCCTAATCTTAACTTCCCTTTAGCGTAGCCATGTGCATGTGGAACTCCTGAATCTGCAACACCCATGATTAGGGATGGTTTAATGTCATCATCTTGTGCAAGAAAATCTCCACATCTCTCCCTAACAATTTCACCACTTATCCCATAGTGGCAAGACGTGGGAAAATCAAAATATATATGTAAAAATGGGCAGAAGATAATTTTTTCTCGACTTTTCATCTTTGTTTTTATACCTAACTCATTTATTGAAACTACATCTGTGTATCCTAGATATGTCTGAATCTTATAATTCAAGTTAGAAAAAGCAGTCGTTTCTGAAGTAACTGCAAAATTATCCCCTTTCACTGTTGTCTTTTTTCCTATAACAAGAGGGAAAACGCCGCTGGATGCGTAGATACACCTCTCAGTTTCAGACAATAATATCAGAGATATGGTTCCATGGATTTTTTCATACATTTTGGTGATGCCTTCGGTTATATTCGAACCTTTACAAACCAGCTCACCCACTAATTCTGTTTGGTTAAATTTACTTGAACCCTCCTTAAATGAAATACCATTTTCAATAATCTCCTCAATCAGTGTATCCGCATTTTTAATCAAACCGTCTGTACATAGAGCAAATGTGCCTAGTTTAGATCTAAAAACAAGAGGTTGTTTATCTTCCTCTCGAGAACTTATAACTCCTATGCCCAAGTTACCACTCTGATTCTCAAAATCATCTTTGAACTCAGTCTTAAAATGACTATCTGTAATTTCATGACATATCGGCTTATTCATTCTATCTGATAAAACCACTAAACCTCCAATCGTAGTGCCTAAATGTGAATGGTAATCTATCCCATAGAATAGATCCTTTATACAATTCTCCCTTGAAACTACACCAAAGAGGCCCCCCATTTTCCATCCCCCAATTATATAGTATTTACTCCAAGTCTACAAAATATAACATAAATATTAACTAAGAATGAGAGTTCTTCGTCTACCGTTACAGTTTCATCCTTTAAATGCTTTCTTTATGTATTTCCGTCAAAACAGTTTCTCTTCTTTTAAAATAGAAAAACTTTTTCTTTTTTTAAAGTCTTTCGTTCATAAAATAAAGAATTTTAGGGTATGCTCAGGTCTCAAGATCTAAATCATTTCTTCATATGGGACAGAGTCGTCATAACATACCCGACTCAAATTATACTCTCGCAGAAATAAAAATGCTGTGGAACTACAATAAATAACCATCAGACACGCTATTTACCTTCTTTGTTCTCATCCATCTAACTTTAGACGAGATGGTTCAATCGTGGAGCTCCTTTCACTTCTTTAATATGATCTCTGTATGTCTTAGAATTCAACCGCACTTGCCATTTCCTCTTATTAACCCTCTCTAAAATTGCGTATACAGCTTATTTTCTCAAGGATTAGAGGAGACAGTGATCAAGAAACATTATGCCCCTCTTTTTTCAACGCTTCAAAAGATAAGAGAGAAACTATTGGAATACCACCAATCTTCACAATCAATTATCCAGTACTTAACACCATTTTTTATACAATCATAAGCACTTAGAATAAAGACGTGGGAAGGAAAATAAGATCTTCAGGAACCTTAATTCTCTCTAGTATATTAACTGCATAATCTGTTTTTCCAATCATTAAATGCTGGTGAGCGTCACTTCCAATAGACAGTTTCACTCCTTTCTTCACACAATATCTGACAAATCTCTCATCTGGAATCTTCCACGCACAATTGAGCTCAACTGCAACTCCCCAATCACAGAAAGCGTCGACTACACTCTCAATCCAATCATTAGTTATTACTCTATGTGTTTCTTTTCGAATCATCTCTGGGAGCCACGATACATGAGCAATAACATCCAGTATACCGCTCTCCATGGCTTTTATCAAAACCACTCGAACTTTCTCAACAAATCCTTTAGGATCCCATATTGGACTAGAATCACCCCAAAATTTTATGTTGTTGATTGAATGTAAACCACCCATAACAATGTCCAATTCATCCACCTTTTTTTTAGAGATTGAGACAGTTCCATCCTGAAGAATCTCAACTTCTACCCCTTTAAGAACAGCGAAACTATTGAGTGTTTGCACATATCTTGAAAATTGACTTCGAGTAATCCTATTTGGCCGATATTGTAATTCACTATAATGGTCTGTTATAGCTAAAACCTTTAAACCCTTAATCTCAGCGATTTTCACAGCTTCTTCAACAGAATAATTCCCATCAGAAAATGATGTGTGAATGTGAAGATCAATCTTTTCAACGAGGGGGGAACCTCTACTAGACAATTATGCTTTGTTCTCCTTATTTCTCTAACTATAGATCAGAGGTACTAGATCAGGAGACAATGTAAAACATGCAATAAAAATCACTATTACCAATAGAGCCATGATCTTCCTCTTCTTTGAGAGTGGAGACATCTCATCTAATAATTCTGGATGTTTCCCACCTAGAATGAATATTGCCAATAATGCCATTACCCACCATCCTGTGAAAGCCATCACGCCTATCATTAAGTATGATACTCTACGGTGCCATTTTGGGCCAAGCACTGCTCTGGATACGTGGCCACCATCAAGTTGTCCTATTGGAAAAATGTTAAG
>JAUWWH010000146.1 GCA_030617005.1 Candidatus Bathyarchaeota archaeon
AAACCCCTTAAAGTCAGATTGTGTATCACGGGACCATACACCCTCGCCTCAACATGTGTAAATAAGAATGCTGACTTGGTCAAATGGTTTGGAGAAGCCATCATGCAGATTATTGAGGAAAACTGTTTCAGAGGGAAACATGGAGGAGTTTCAATCGTATCAGTTGACGAACCAGTCTTCGGGATGGTGGATGATTCACAATTAGATGTTGGTTCAAGAGGGAGAGAAACGCTGATGAAGACTTGGGAAAACATATTTCATAGGATCAAGTTAAAGAGTATACAATCATGTCTCCACCTTCATAGCACAAAAAATGAGGACTTTTGGGGAATTAAATCTCTAGACATAGTGGAATCGCATGTTAATGACACGTTATACACATCCGATAAGACAAAAAAATTTTTGGAAAAGGAGGATAAATATCTAAAAGCCAGCATCAGCATAACCGTCTTCGATGATTTAATCAGAAAAGAAATTGAGAGAAATATGAGACATATCAATGAAAGCACATTGAATCAAAAAATAGCTGATGTATGGACTGGAATAAGGAAAGGTAGAATAATCGCAACACATTACATCGAAACTCTAGAAATTATGAAGAAGAGGTTACTACAAATCATTAACCGATACGATATAGAGCGGGTGCCATATGCTGGCCCAGAGTGTGGATTAAGAAGTTTCCCCACTTATAACTCCGCGATAGAATGTCTCAGACGAGTTGTTAGGGCAACTCAAGAAACGAATTTCACGTAATGATTGAGAAAAAATGCAATGAGCAAACACTGATGGTACTTTTGGGAGAAATATTCAAATAAATTCAACCGGATAATTAGATACATTCTAGTTTAGAATTACCTTCAAAAAAAATGCAAATACAGGTATCTAGAGGGGTAGAGCTATCTATAAATGAGAAAAACCATACAATTCTCCTTTAAGCAATCACTAAAGTAGAAAAATAACGTAAAATTTCGTATTTATTCGAAAGTGTCTACAGTTACACGTAATCCACCTTGATAAAGATCGGTGGTAACTCGACCAGTTAACTTTAATTCTTTCCCGATAAGATCTTTACGCATAACCTCTATTGGAGCATTCTCATCTCCACTTTCTATGACCATCTTCCAAGCAGATTCCAACTCCATGTTTAAAAGTTTCTCAGCAAGAGGACTCCAAAATATTGCTTTGATCTTACCAGAATCATCTTCTAAAAATATGTTAATGAACATTCGATAAATCGGTTCAGGAATCTCACCACACCTCTCACAAACCCACATATCCCTCTCCTCATTAATTCTTCTTCGACATTTTGGACAAGCGGTATAGACTTTAGAGTTTGGAACTACTTCAATGATCTTACCTTCTACAGTAACAGTATCTCCTTCCTTGATATCAGAGATTTTCTGAAACTCTGAAATTTCAGGTTCATGCTCAAAAAGCGTTTTCAATTGTTCTTCATTACTGTTTTTATAAATTTCAATTTTCGTTATTGATCTCGATGATAGTTCAAGATTTCCATTATAACCAATCCTTATGAAAGCATTCATAATTTGCAGTCTAGTTCCTACAGGCAGATTCTCTACAGCGTTTGCTAATCCTCTCCAAAGGGAACCTTGGATTTCTCCTGTTTCGTCTTTTAGTCTAAAGGAAGCTACGGTCATTTCCCTTCCGTCTTTTGTCGTAATAACTCTAACAGATGGTGCCTCTGAAATCGTTCCTTCAACGATCGAATTCAACCCAATCTTCAATTGTCCAATGGGTGTTGCTTCCTTAGAGATTATAGGTAAGGTTTTAGCCTCTTTCATGTCTGGATTAATTGTAAGGATTCCCATCTTTCCTAGGTTTAATCCAATAATGCTAAAGCGTTCACGAGTGTACGCCCCTCCCACAAGGATAGTATCTCCCACAGATATTTTATCCAGTAAGTCTACTTGTTCGTCCCAGAGAGAAAGTCTGATAGTACCTGTCTCATCCATAAGAAAGAGATCACCAATCCTCCCAATCCCACCTGATCGCCTAGAGAATTCTCTTGAAGTCCCCACACTCACAACCCTGCCAAGAATGTCAACATCAGACATATCTGGGGTTAATCTGTCTATCTTTATGGGAACAAATGAAGGAAGACTTATCTCCCTCGTAACCTTAGGAAGGATTATGACTTGAGAGAACCTTCCCACATGAACCTCTAAAACGTCGCCTAAACCCTTTCTGATTTGACCATCAGTAATTCGCAGGTATTGGTTCTTCTTTACCTTCTTTACCTGATTGACTTTCTCGTCCCACAGGACGATCCGGATCCGTCCAGTTTCGTCAGCAAGCCTAACACGCATAACTTGTCCTTTAGTGTTGTTTCTTCTCGTAAAAACAGTTACAGAGGAAGTATTCAAAACAACCCCGACAAGATTAATGTAGTAATCATCTTCAGTTATTTTACGAATCTTCTTGAATCCTTGCTTAACCGTAACAGATTTACCTATACTGCTATTTGAAGAAAGGATGGTCATAGCTCCTTTTTGACCAACATTTATTTCGGGTCTACCATTTAGATTAGTTTTAACATAACCGTGTTCTATGCGGATGTTCTGGTTAGGAGAGACCTTTCCTTGTTTAATTATCTCTGCTTTCTCATCCCATAGGACTATAGTTATGGTCCCAGTCTCATCTGAAACGACGACCCGAGTAACTTGTCCCTCCTTACCATCATTGCGAGTGAAGGTCGTAACAGGATAAACAGTTCGTACCACCCCAGCAATGGACACATCGTTAGATCCAACGATGAGATCTTGTATCTCGATCTTGGTCTTCAAGGTAACTTCATCTGATAGAGTGAGATCTAATTCGTTGGCAACGATATAAGCGGCTCCATCCATGGTTAATAATTTTCCAGCATCCTCTCTTTTCTTATTGATCATATTCATGATTGTTTCCCTAGTTAGGTCTGGATGAAGAGAAAGAATTTTAGCAATTATATCTTCATAGTTAAGCATATTGAATTCAAATTGTATTAAGTGAAATATTAATATTAGTGATGAAATAACTAATTCATGTAGTTGATTAAAGATGAACAAGAAATACCTATCAAGAAAAGATATTGTTGGAAAACAAGTAATCGATTCCGAAGCCAAGATTCTAGGAAACGTGAAGGAATTATCCTTTGATTTAGAGACAAGAGACATAGGCCTTACCATCTCAACAAAAAACGGAAAAGAAGTCAATGTGTCAAGTAGAGACATGAGCAGTATAGGTGACGTTATATTGTTAAAGAGAACCTTAAGCGAAGTTAAAACACCTAAAGTCGTTGAAAAAACCCCGTCTCCTCCTCCACCTGCACAACCAGCAAAGCCAGGATTATGCGCTATATGTGAGTATCAAAATGAGAAAACAGCTAAGTTCTGCATAAAATGTGGAGCAGAAATGAGTTAAAAGTTCTTTTTTGGTATCAAACATCAGAAGGTAACAATGTTCTTTCATAAAATTTTTTCTCCAAGAATCTCTGAGCCATAAGGGTCTCTTCCGAAGTTAATTCTCCTCTCACGAGTTCAATTTGGAAGGTTCTTTCAAATCCCAGTTTCAAGGCTTCCTTTACCTCTGAGATGGATATTTCTCTCCCCAACTCAACTGCCAAGTTGGTAACAATTTGATGACGGCTTTTTACACCTCTCTTCTTTCGTCTCTTTAAGGTAGGACTTAAAACTTCTGATAGAATTGTCAAGTTTGAGTTAATCAACAATGTTCCATGATTAAAGAAGAAACTCTGTTTTACGGCACTAGCTGAACCTGAAATCTTCTTCCCTGATATAAAAATGCCATCAGAGGGTCTATACTCTGCTTTAATACCTAAATTCTTCAACCCCAGTATAACACCTTGACTGAGAACCTTAACTGTCCTGATGAGGTCATTAGAAATCAAAGAATGGCTCTTTCTCAATGATATAGAGTAATTAAGATTTCCAAGATCATGGTAGACGGTACCTCCACCAGTAAATCGTCTTACTACAAAGGTTCCATATTTATTACACGCGTCTAAGTTAACTTCAGATACAACGTCTTGAGATCTGCCTACAACTACTGTGTTGACATTCCTCCAAAATCG
>JAUWWH010000047.1 GCA_030617005.1 Candidatus Bathyarchaeota archaeon
ATCTGTCTCCAACACAAGTAATACAAATAAAGGGCTTCACTTGAGAGAACTGAAAGATTTCGCATTGAAAATGTATTGAAATGAATAAAATCTCAAAGATTCATATACTACCCACACATCATGTAACATAGCATAACATCTAAACTGTCAAGAAATGATAAAAGGTACATATTTCTCCGTCTTCCATTTGTTGTACAATGTTCCTAAACGGGAAAATGTCATCTAATTTCATAAACTGAAAAGGAGGGTCTAAATGTCAGACGATAAACCAACATTCATTAGCATACGTATAGGTACAAGAAAAAAACTCAGAGCACTTGGTAGAACTACTAAAGAGTCTTATGATGAAATTATAAACCGATTACTGACTAAACTTGAAAAAAAATGAGTCGATTTGGGTGGAAAACTAGGATTCTATTTTCACCTTTACCCTTGCAATGTATGCATGTTGTCCAACCCTGGTAGTTAAAAAATGAGCATCTATCAGTACGAAGTGTACAATCGCTTATTCCTTCTTCATATAGTACGCAGTCAGATTTACCATGTTTACAGAAAATACAATTAGTCACACCAGTTCCTGAACAAAGGAAACGGTTTTGGTTCCCACCGCTGCAAAAAGTCAATCTTTTTTTCCAGTCTTATCAGCTCGAAAATATGTACAATTATAAAATAGTACTCTTTGAATTAAATCATTAACCAAGAAAATTCATTTAGGGTTTTAAGTTGTTAAATATTCAGAGTTGTTCTCAAAATCAAATGCTTTACTAATCGTCTAAACTTTTTAATATTTTCTTTTACAGTCTCTTCAGCTCTACCATGTTTCAGCTTCCAGAGACCATAAGACAAATAGATATGAATATCTTCATGGTGGGGTGGGTGGGATTTGAACCCACGACCCCCAGCACCCCAGGCTGGAATCATGGACCATGCTATCCGTCTCAAACTTAGATCTTTGCTTATCTAAATTACGGAGACTCTAGACGACCACCCCGTTAGTAAAGAAATATAACATTATTAAGTAAAATATAAAGACTTCACTTAGAGACGTTGCAATGGTTTTTAATCGAACCAGTTTGGTTTACTGTTTAAAAACTCTGATAAAAACTTTGCAAATCCGTTATTTGAAATGTAGAACTTAACGATCTCTTCATTGACATAAATCTCTGAATCCTTAATATTCTCAACGAATTTACTCGCTACACCTACACTTCTCCCTCCATCCCCTAATTTTTCCCTTAATAAGGAAATAGCATTAACATAACCTCTGCTTATTCCAACTATCCATCTACTTCCTTCAATCCATGGTCTTGATACTGTATTATCTGCACCTAAATGCTTATTTAGGAAATCCCCAGCCTCTTTCGAATCAAATGGTGGTCCAATGTGTCTCTTTGAGAGAGGAATATCTTTTGTTTCCAGTTCAAAGATTAGCACATTTAATCCTTTTTCATCACTCCAAGCTGAAGATCTTAGGATACTGAAATCATATTGTTTTAAAAGCCTTTTTAGAGCTCTGTTGGTCTTATACAATTGTCCCCAAAGGACATCTGGAACTTCCGTTTCACAATGAAATATAACGAAAACTAAGTCTGATTTTAACTTCGTTATATTTTCAATGAGAACATTAGATGATTGAAGAATAGTTTCATTTGGATAAAAGAAGGAATTTTCAGGTTTTTCAAGGAAGCATCTGGACGTAGTGATCAATTCACCTAACTTCTCCTTTGAGACAGCTGCTGCTACATTCCTATTCTCATCAACAGGATCTATTACTATTAGAGGAGCATCAAAGTGTCGTTGTGCTTCATTATACTTCCCATCATATAGTTTTTCCACATCAACAAACTGTCCTAACCTCCACTTTGAAATTTCATTCAAAGTTTGAATAAACGATTGGTAACCTAAAACAAGCAACTCACACAAATAACCGCTGAAGCCACTAACCTTAATCTCAGCACCATAAACACCAACTCCTATAATAAATCTCTTTAAAAGGCGTATTTCATCACGTAGATCATTTTGAGATAGCTTCATTCTAACATAATCAGTATGAAAAGGAGATCTATCTGCAGCACTTATCCATTCACCCTTATTCACCTTGTAACAAGGAACAATGTTGACACGAAATCCCTCGACGTATGTTTCAAGGTAAGGGTGCTCAGCGAATCTTTCCCTCCAAGGAAAACCCTTCAATGCATCCTTTGCTATATGGAGACCTATCTTTTCAAGCATTCTTTTACTTAAAGTTGGTGGGAACAGAATAAAGACGTCTATATCCGCTTCTCCGTTTAGCCACGTATCCTTAGCAACTGAACCTCCCACCTCTACAACAGCTTTAAAGTCTTCTCTCTTCAACTCAGCGTTGATTCGTCTTATAATGAATTGCGTCGTTTTCTTAATCCGATCCTTTTCATCCACGTTAGGTTTAACCTTTTCCAAAACATGCATGATGACTCTCTCGAGCTTCGAAGTCATAAACATCCCTCACCTATACTAAAAGGAAATAGGTTTAGATAACATCTAAACTTTATTTAACATATACCTTAAAAAGTGCATACAGATGCAATTTAAACATAATATCGATTATAGAATGTGCGATTTATGAAATATTCTAAACTCTTTACGCACTCCTACCTCAAATTTTGTGGTATTGAGGAGAGGATAAAGGACGCGAAATATGTATTGTTAGGTGTTCCCCTTGACACCACAAGTACTTATCGGCCTGGTTCAAGGTTTGGTCCTGCCTCCATAAGAGAGGCATCTTGGAATTTAGAAACATACTGCATAAGAAATAGTCTAGATGTTGAAGATTTTAAGATACATGATTTAGGTGACCTTAACATTTTCGGAGATTTAAGGGGTACTCTACAACACCTTAAACAAGTTATAGGAGAAACTCTAGAATCCAATAAAATCCCTATTACCTTAGGAGGTGAACACACCATTACCTACGGATGTGTTGAAGCTTTCCACGACATTGCAATCTTAAGCTTTGATGCTCACATGGATCTAAGAGATAAATACTTAGGACTTGAGCTTTCTCACGCAACCTTCATGAGAAGGCTCTGTGAATCATTAGGTCCAGATAGAATAGTTGAGGTTGGTATTCGAGCTTTCAGTAAGGAAGAGCTTGATTATGCAAATAAAGAAAACTTACGATACATAACATCCATGGATATTAAACGTCATAAACCAGAACAGATTGTTAAAGATATACAGAATGCGTTATCTAACTTTGAACGAATCTACTTAACTATAGATATGGATGTTCTTGACCCATCTTTCGCACCTGCTGTTGGTAATCCTGTACCAGAGGGATTATCACCACATATTTTACTAAACATTCTACAATCTCTTTGTGACCATAAAATAGTTGGATTCGACTTAGTTGAATTAACTCCTCACTATGATTCTGGAATTACTTCAATTCAAGCTACCCACGTTATCTTTAATGTCTTATCCTTCCTAGAAAATGCAGAATAAACTTTACTCTCTGCATTAAATATCTAAAAAAAGTTTTACCAAAGGTTCATAAAAAGTAGATGAATATGTTTATCACTTCATAAATTAGTAGACATCATCTCAACAATCCCTAAGGAGAATCGTAGATTATAGGTATATAGTGCATATAATAGTGCCTGTACAATCATGCAAGTAGTATAAAGGTGCTTATCAGTAACTACAGAGTTCTAAACGAAATTAAATTATAGTTTTTACAATATTATACTAACCTTTTAGTGGTGGGCCGGGGGAGATTTGAACTCCCGACCACACGGTTTCTATATCAATTCATGATCTATCAGCCGTGCGCTCTAACCAAGCTGAGCTACCAGCCCCTTCTAATTTGCTTGTAAAACTCATATTTAAGAGTTCCAATGTTTCTAAATCACAATAACATTAGTTTCTTTTGTGTTAATCTTGATTATAAGAATTTACAAAGAGTTTATGGAATTATCATATCTGTGACGAGTGAACACTTTTTATGTACTTCTTTTTTTAGATAGACTATGTTTATAATGTTTATTTGGAACTACTCTAGAGAAGAAGCCACTCTAAATAGATTTTCTTTAAACGGAGGATAAATTATCCCTTTTTCTGTGATTATAGCAGTTACGAGAGATGGTGGAGTAATATCAAAAGCGAAGTTAATGGCTTTTACTTTGGCGGGGACTATTCTTTTACCATTAATTTCCGTTACTTCCGTCTGCCTTCTCGTCTCAATTCTTATCTCTTTTAAGTTGTTTTTAAAGTCGAATGTGGAGAGTGGTGCTACTGCATAAAAAGGTATGTGATAATACTTCGCAGCTAATGAGACAGTGTGTGTTCCTATTTTGTTTATTACGGAGCAGTTGTTGAGGACTACTATTCTATCTGCACCGCATAAAAATTTGTTAATCATGCCTTTATAGAAGCAGTATCCTATCGCTCCATCTGGGATTACCTTTACATCAATTCCATCCTGCTTAAGTTCCCAAGCTGTTAGTCTTGCGCCTTGTAAGACGGGTCTGGTCTCTAAGGCTATTACTGAAATCTTCTTCCCTTGTTCATGAGCAACCTTTATAACTCCTAAAGCTGTACCGTATTCTCCAGCTGTTGCTAACCAACCTGCATTACATATTGTACCCACTACGTCTCCATCCTCGAGTAAGTCTGCACCGTGCTTTCCCATAGTCTTATTCTTTTGAATATCTTCCTCTGCCATTGTTAATGCTTCTTTAATGGTTATCTCCTTAATATCCTCTGTTGTTCCTACAGTAGATCTAGCTTTTCTAAGAACTCTCTCTATAGCCCAGAATAGGTTGATCGCTGTTGGCCTTGTCATTTCTAATTGCTTAGCCATCTTTTCTAATTGATTAAATAAGTCCTCTTTATCCTTGGCTTTACTGTTATTAGCAGTTAAGGCTAACGCCATCGCTGCAGCTACACCAATGGCCGGAGCCCCTCTAATCTCTAGATTTCTTATAGCTTTGGCTATTCGATTTGGGTTTTTACACTCAATATAATTAAGTTCAGTGGGAAGCTTTTGTTGATTAATGAGAATTACTTTTCCATCCTTCCATTGGATTGTCCTCAAATGAAATATCACCCTTCGATGTAATAACTTCAAAATATTAGATCAAGTTATTGAGTTATCATGACTCTTTTAGTCAACACGACTTCTATTGGGAAAGTAGCTGTTTGCTTTATTTTTTTCTTCCAATGATCTCCTATAGCGACTAAAGCATAGATTCCCGCAACTTCTCCTCGTGCCTTATACACTAGATTCATCATTGCGTTTTGGGTTTCTCCACTCTTTATTACGTCGTCTACAATGAGAACACTATCGCCTCTTCGAATAAGCCCTCTCGGTATATAAAGAGATATGACCATTGCTGAACCTTCGGGAATGAACGTTTCTTCAATGAAGGTTCTTACTCCAATCTCCTTTGTCTTCTTTGCTATTATAAGTTCAAGTCCTAAATTATTACTTATGAGTGTAGCTAGGGGTATTCCATCAACTGCTGCTGTTAAGATCTTTGTGATTCTTCTACCAGCAAACTTTGAGAATACATATTGAGCTGTTCGTTGTAAGAGAAATGGATCGGATAGGATGGAAGTATTATTAAAATAACCGTACTTATCAAATTTGATTCTTCTCCTTAGTTCGCTCTCTATCCCCACAAGGTTTTCAAGAATTCGCCAGATCTTTCTAGCTCTACTTGAACCTGGGAGGACATGACCCTTTACATATCGACTCAAAACTGTCATTGGAAGTTTAGTTTTTGAGGAGAGTTCCCGATAAGTATAACTCTTCTTTGCCAATCTCAGCATATCAATTGTCATTAACCTAAATTTCAAATCATTAAGATGAGACTCACTCATTTCTCCCATCCCCATTCTTTTACATATCTATATATATTCTGATACTTTACTAATAGCTTTCTTCAAATATATATGTGTATATGTCACCCTTCTATTATTCTGATTACGCACTGATGAAATTAGGTTTAAAAGGTCTCCCTTTTACTAAAATATGGGCCCGTAGCCTAGTTGGATAGGGCGCAGAAACATTAACTGCGTAAGCCTTCGAAGCCTGATGTCAAGGGTTCGAGTCCCTTCGGGCCCGCCACTTTTTTTTCTTGCAAAATCATCATGCATCTTATTAACCACTAACCCAAATACGATTCCTAGTCACAAACTCAACAATTCAAAGAATAACCATAAATCTTAAATGATTAGTATATCATCGTTGACAACTGAGGAATAGATTGTTCCTGTAAACAACAAAGGGGTTCTTCTTTTCGTATCCTAATCCTACATGGGAGCATTTAGGTAAGGGACCTCAATGAATCTAGCTATCAGATCAATTTTCTCTGAATCTATAGTGTTAGCTTTTCTGCTAAGCTTTATCTCTCACTTTTTTTGGTGATAAACTACTGTTCTACCTAACATTGCAAGGACTTCCCTGAATAGGATTTTATGCTTCAATCCGTAGGATTCAACGAATATTTATCAATCGTTTAATCTTTATAAACGACGTTTTAGGTCTTATACTTAAATCTGTTCTTATGAGAAAAAAATGATAAATTTTTCGTGAAAAATTTATCATTAATGTAGCCATAAAGTAAAAATTCTAGAAGATCAACTTGGAATGTATAACATGTAGAGGTTATCAAGAATGCCATTTTGTCCAGAGTGTGGGGGTGAGATGAAGCATGATCCCTACTTTAGGAGATATATCTGTAAGAGTTGTGGTTTATCCTTAACTTCTCAAGAAATTATGGAATTAAGAGACAAGATGAGACAAGATACTAGAGATGATGATGATAAGCGTAAAACGAAAAGAAAAGAGTATCTTGACTGGTGGTTCTCTAAGAAGGAATGAACCTTCATGACATGCATCGTCGAGATAATCAGTATCGGTAACGAGCTCTTGATTGGACAAAT